>NZ_JBFHKV010000416.1:0-6634 GCF_041595215.1 Stieleria sp.
ACGCGTCGCGGTGTCGCCGATGTACATCCCGGGGCGTTTTCGGACGTGATCCAAGTCCGAAAGGTGCTTGAGGTCTTCGTCGGTGTATTTCTGGTTCGCGGCGGGAATCGAGGAAACCGGCACGTCGGGGCCGCGTTCCGGGGCGTCCATTTCTTCCTGGGAGCCTTTTTCCTGCGCGCTCTGATCGGGCGAGTCTGGGGCGTCAGATTCCGGGAGATCCGAAGAGGGGGCGTCGCTCATTGAGACCTGAAACGGGGCGTAAAAGTAGGCCGCATTTCGAGGGATGGTTCCCAATCCTGGTCATCCCAGAACCGCCTGCGGCAGAAGGCGGAATTCTACCATTTCCCGGCGACTTTCGCGAGGCCGCCAGGCGGCCGTCAGGCTCGCTCTGCGGGGCTTCGGCGGGCTCGTTTGTAACACCGCATGCCGAACGTTTGATCGCCGGATTCGCTGCGAAAGTCCAGCCCACGAGCGATGCCAGCTACGCCTGCATCGCTGGGGCGTCATTCCGCCGGGGCGCCGTCCAGGGAGTCCAGCAGCGGTAATTCGTTGGCCGCCCGCTCGCACATCCCGTCTTTGAAGTGCCGTCGACAAACCGACACGTAGCGTTCGTTCCCCCCGATCTGAATCTGCCGGCCATCCTTGATCGGTCGTCCCGAATCGTCGATCCGAAGCACCATCGTCGCTTTTCGTCCGCAATGGCAAATCGTCTTGATTTCGGTCAGCGTATCGGCCCAGGCCAACAAAACTTCACTGCCGGCGAACAAGTTTCCTTGGAAATCGGTCCGTAAGCCGTACGCCATCACCGGGACGTCCAACTGATCACACACGTCGCTCAGTTGTTTGACCTGTTTGGCCGTCAGGAACTGGGCTTCGTCCACCAAAACGCAGTGCAGCGTTTCGGCGTCGTGGTGGTCGCGTACCATGGACAGCAGGTTGTCGGCGATGTCGAACGTGACCGCCTCGGCCGCCAAGCCGATCCGGCTGGTGACCTTGCCGGCCTGGTCGCGGGTGTCGATTTCCGGCAACAGAATCAGCGTTTTCATGCCACGTTCGTGATAGTTGTAGCTGCACTGCAGCAACGTCGTGGATTTTCCCGCGTTCATCGTCGAGTAGTAAAAATACAGTTTCGCCATGAATCTCGGCCTTGAAGAGCGACCACTTAATTTCCAGCCAAGACTTACGTCAAATCTGTCAATCCTTAGAATTTCGCTCGGCCCGCGTCCGACACGAGACCCGATTCGAATGATCACCATGGAGTTGACGTCGCACACCCCGTCTTGACGGCCTCCATTTCCCCCTTTTTTGCTCGACTCCTATGCCGCGATACAATCCCGCTGAAATCGAACCGCGTTGGCAAGCCTACTGGGAAGAACATAAAACGTTTGCCACGCCCGAGAAACCGGGTCCGAAAAAACGTTACGTCTTGGATATGTTCCCCTATCCCAGCGGTGACGGGCTGCACGTCGGCCACCCGGAGGGTTACACCGCGACGGACATCGTCTGCCGTTACGCCCGCCTGTGTGGCGAAAGCGTGTTGCACCCGATGGGATTCGACGCCTTCGGGTTACCGGCCGAAGAGCATGCGATCAAAACCGGCGAACACCCGCGGATTCAAACCCAACGCAACATCGACAACTTCACGCGGCAGTTGAAGATGCTCGGTTTCAGCTACGACTGGGATCGCGTGTTGGCGACGACCGACGAGGAGTACTTTCGCTGGACCCAGTTCATCTTTTTGGTCCTGTTCGATACCTGGTTTGACCACGACGCGCAGAAAGGTCGCCCGATCGCCGAACTGCCGATCCCCGACGAGATCCAAGCACAAGGCGAATCGGCCGTCGCCGACTACATCGACGCGCACCGGTTGGCCTACTTGGACGACGCCCTGGTCAACTGGTGCCCCAAGCTGGGCACCGTGCTGGCCAACGAAGAGGTCATCGACGGCAAGAGCGAACGCGGGGGCCACCCCGTCAAACGCATCCCGCTGCGCCAGTGGATGCTGCGGATCACCGATTACGCCGAGCGATTGCTGGACGGACTGGACGCGTTGGACTGGCCCGTCGGGATCAAAAAGTTACAGTCGGATTGGATCGGGCGGAGCACCGGCGCCGAAGTCGACTTCTTCATCGGTGACGCCGCAAAATTTGAAACGTGGAAATCCGAGCGAGCCAAGGCTCCCTTGCCGGCCAGCCCCGGTGACGACGCGCTGCGTGTCTACACGACCCGCCCCGACACGCTGTTCGGCGCGACCTACATGGTGGTCTCGCCCGAGCACCCAATGCTGGATCGATTGACCACGGCGGAACAATCCGCAGCGGTTAAGTCGTACTGCGAGAAAGCGTCGTTCAAATCCGATCGTGAACGCACCGAGGGCGACCGCGAAAAGACAGGCGTGTTCACCGGTAGCCACGCCATCAATCCCGTCAACGGCGCTCCGATCCCCGTCTGGGTCGCCGACTATGTCTTGGCCGGCTACGGAACCGGTGCGATCATGGCCGTCCCGGCGCACGACGAACGCGACTTTGAATTCGCGGTCAAGTACGAATTGCCGGTCATCGCCGTCGTCGACCCGCCCGCGGACGCCGAAAACCGAGACGACATCCTGGCCGGAAAAGCGTGTTACGACGCGGTCGGCATCGCGATCAACAGCGGACCGATGAACGGCAAGTCGACCGAGGAGGTCAAACAGGAACTCACCGCCTCGCTGCAAGCGGACGGGTTGGGCAAGGCCGCCGTCAACTACAAACTGCGTGACTGGTTGTTCAGTCGGCAACGCTTCTGGGGCGAACCCTTTCCGATCCTGCACGAACTCGACGACGACGGGAATCCGACCGGACGGATGCGTGGCGTCGACCCCGCGGAGTTGCCCGTGCGTCTGCCCGAGTTGGAAGATTTTAAACCGCACGGAAAACCCGAACCGCCGCTGGGCAAGGCCGATGACGATTGGTTGTACGTCCAGATCGACGGCAAACGGTATCGCCGCGAAACCAACACCATGCCCCAGTGGGCCGGGTCCTGCTGGTACTACCTGCGCTACATCGACCCCAAGAACGATACCGCGCTGGTCGATCCGCAAAAGCAGGCCGAGTGGATGCCGGTCGACTTGTACGTCGGCGGTGCCGAACACGCCGTGTTGCACTTGTTGTACTCGCGGTTCTGGCACAAGGTGCTGTTCGATCGAGGCCACGTGTCGACGCCCGAACCCTTCGTCCGTCTGGTCAACCAGGGCATGATCTTGGGTGATGTCGAATACAGCGCCTTCTTTGACGAAGCCGGCAATCCGGTCTCCGCCGCCGAGGTGCGAAAGAGTCCCGACGGCGGGCGTCAATCCAAAGACGGTCGAGTCGTGGTGTCAAAGACGGTTTCGGAAGAAGACGTCGAAAAGAAGGGCGAGGGCTTTGTGTTGAATTCGGATCCGTCGATCAAGGTCGACAGCCGCGCCCACAAGATGTCCAAAGCCCGCGGCAACGTGATCAATCCCGACGTCGTCGTCAGCGAGTACGGTGCCGACTCGCTGCGGTTGTACGAGATGTTCATGGGGCCGCTGGAAGCGACCAAGCCTTGGTCCATGGCCGGTGTCGGAGGGGTCCGCAATTTCTTGGATCGCGTCTGGCGGATGATCGTCGACGATCAAGAGGACGACTACGTGCTGCAGTCGGCGCTCACCGAAGAGCCCTGCGACGAAGAACAGAACCGGATGCTCCACGCGACGATCAAAAAGGTCACCGAGGACACCGACGCGATGAGCTTTAACACCGCGATCGCGCGGATGATGGAATTCACCAATTTCTTCACCCGCGCGGAAAAACGCCCGATCAGCGCGATGAAGTCGTTCCTGATTCTGCTGTCGCCCTACGCACCGCACTTGTGCGAAGAGCTGTGGAAGATCCTCGGCCAAGACGGCGTGATCGCGCAGCAGAGCTGGCCGAAGTGGGACGAGTCGGCGCTGGTGCAAAGTTCGATCGAAGTGCCGGTGCAGTTCAACGGCAAGGTGAAGACGAAGATTCAAGTCGCGCCCGATGCGAAACCCGACCAAATGATCGAAGCCGCCATGGCGGACCAGCGGGTTCAATCGATGCTCGAGGGCAAGAACGTCGTCAAGAAGATCGCCGTGCCCGGCCGGTTGGTGAACCTTGTGGTCAAGGGATGACCGTCGGGCGTCCCGCGCGTGACGTGTGGCATGCACAGCATGCCCTGCGACACTACAGGTCCAGTTCGTCCAGCGAATCGATCAGCCGATCGAGGTCGTCCTTGGGTTGGGCGACCAGGTCTTGCTGACGACGCTGAAGTTGCTCGTCGATGCCGACCGCGGTGCGACCGGCCAGCAATAACTGTTCATCGCGTTCACGAGCCGCCGTCGCGATCGCATCGTCTCCGCCGTCGGGAGCGCCGAACAGCTTGGACAGGTCGATCTTGAATCCTTCGCTTCCGCCCGTTTCGGCACCCGCGATCGCCGGTGCCTTGTGCTGGGGAAAGATGATGGCGTTCTCGGGGCAGACGCGGCTGCAGGCCGGGCATCCCTTGCGGCAATTGTCGGGTTGTTCGACCAGGATCGTTTCGGCCGCGTCGACTCCATAGACACCGAACAAGCAAAAGTCGACGCACTCCATGCAGTTGGTGCAACGGCTGAAATCGATCACCGGGTACCAGCGCCGCGCCGTCGTTTCTTCGACTTGCACGATCCGGCCGCCGACGATCGGCAAAGAGGTTTCCTCGGGCGTCGCTGCGGTGCCGGATTCTCTGGCGCTGTCGGTTTCCCCGAGCACCAACCGCCGGATTTCTTCGGTGAACCGATCCAGACTCTCTTCGGCCTTGAGGTCGATGCAGTGGATTTGACGATCTGGCCGCGGGTACAGGTCGGCGACGCGATCGACATCGTTTTCCGATTGCTCGGCGGAGGGCTCTTCCTGGTCCTCGTCTTCCGCGTCGCCGATCGCCACCGGAACGAACTGGCCCCGGATGCCATTTCGGTCCAGCACCCAGTGGGCGGCGCGGGGAAAGATCCACGAGACGACGATCAGATTGCCTTCGATTTCGGAAAGTTTCTGTAGCGACTCCCCGCCCTTGGGCAAATCGTACAGGTGCGGGACCACCAACACGTCGGCGTCTTCGAGCGTCGAGGCCGCATCGGCGATCGATTGTTCCAGCGACCGTTTGGCGGGATTGCGTGATTGTCCGCGCGAGACCACCACCGTCCAGGTGGCGGTCTTGTTCGGATCGGCTTGAGAGCTGGGGGAAATCATCCGTTTACCAGTCGAGTGGTCGTTGCCAAGCATCTTTCGCTGCCGCGATCTCGATGTCCAGCACGTTGGCCCCGGATCGCGTGACGGTCAGTTTTCCGTCGTCGGTTATTGTACCTACTCGGGCCGCCTGGACGCCGTGGGCGTAGAAGATTGGTGTGAACTGATCCACCAATTCCACCGGCAATTCGACCAGGAACCGAGAATTGGATTCGCTGAACAACAGCGAGACGTCGGAGAGTCCAGGTGCGGAAATGTCAGCGACGGCATCCAGGTCCAGCTGCATTCCCAAGCCACCGGCCATCGCCATTTCGGTCGCCGCGACGGCCAGTCCGCCCTCGCTGAGGTCGTGGCAGGCTCGCAGCAGGCGGGCGGAAATCGCTTCGTGCACGGCGGCAAACGTGGCCTTGGCGACCGGAACATCCACGGTCGGCACCTGGCCGCCGGATCGGTTTTGGCTGAGACAATAATGCGAACCGCCCAGCTCGTCTTTGGTCGTCCCAATCAAGAAAACCGCGTTGCCCGATTCCTTGGCGTCCATCGTCACGGCCAACGAAATGTCGGCGATTTGGCCCATCGCACTGATCAACAGACTCGGCGGGATCGAGATCGTTTGCTTTTCACCGCTGTCGTCGAAATAGCTGAATTCGTTGTTCAAGCTGTCCTTGCCGCTGACGAACGGAGTGCCCAGCTGGACGGCGACGTCTTGGCAGGCGATCGCCGCACGCACCAGTGAACCGAGCGTCTCGGGGCGATCGGTGTAGCCCCAGCAGAAGTTATCCAGGATCGCGATCTTGCTGGGGTCGGCCCCCACCGCCACGGCGTTCCGCATCGCTTCATCGATCGCCGAAGCGGCCATGTGATAGGTGTCAAAGTCGCCATAGTGTGGATTCATCCCGCATGAAATCACCAGCCCGCGGTTGCTGCCCAGCAGCGGGCGGATCACCGCGGCGTCACCGGGACCGTCGCACTGTGGTCCGACCAGCGGTTTGACGACGCTGCCGCCTTGGACTTCGTGGTCGTACTGACGGATCACCCAGTGTTTGCTGGCGACGTTCAGACTGGACAGGATCTTCAGCAGCGTCTGTTGATTCGCCTCCGCCGAAACCGACGCGGGCAAATCCAGCGGCACCACGGCCGGCGGTTCGTACACGGCGTCGCGAATCACCGGCGGTCGTCCGTCGTGCAGCATCTGCATGCTGACGTTTCCGACCGTTTGGCCGTGATAGGTCAGGTGCAACTGGCCGGTCGGTTTGAATTCACCCAGGATGGCCGCTTCGACGCCTTCGCTCTCGCACAGCTCTCGAAGTTCATCCCACTTTTCGCGTGGCACGGCCAGCACCATGCGTTCTTGGGCTTCGGAAATCCAGATCTCGGTGTACGACAATCCG
>NZ_JBFHKV010000417.1:0-6624 GCF_041595215.1 Stieleria sp.
CCCATGGCTGAACTGAACCTTGCGATCCGCGTCGATTCGCTTGGATTGCCCCTGAAACGTGCGCTCGATGTCGCCGCCCAAATGGGCATGCGATCGGTGGAACTCAATGCCCGCAGCGAGATTCATCCCGAATCGCTCTCCGAAACCGGTCTACGGCATCTGAGAAAACTGTTGGACGAACGCAACTTGTCGGTCGCCAGTCTGCGGTTCCAAACACGACGCGGATACGACAACCCCCAGGACCTGCAACGCCGAATCGAAGCGACCAAGGCGGCGATGGCTCTGGCGTACAAATTGAAGTCGCGAACGGTGATCAATTCGATCGGATTCATCCCCGACGATGAGACGGACCCCCGCTATGAATCGCTGCAAGCGGTGCTCAGCGATCTGGGCCGGTACGGCGCTAAGGTGGGCGCCTGTTTGGCCGCGGAGACCGGCGCGGAATCCGGCAAAACCCTCGCCGACCTGCTCGACAAGGACGAAGACGGTTTTGTCGCCGTCGCGCTCAATCCCGGCCGATTGATCGTCAACCGACACAGTGTCACCGATGCCGTCAAACTGCTTCGCCAGCGAATTCAAGTGGTGTGCGCGACCGACGGCGTGCTCGACTTGGCCGCCGGACGGGGACTGCACGTGCCGATCGGCGAAGGCACCGCGGATTTCCCGCAAATCTTTGCCACCTTGGAAGACGTCGGGTTTCGCGGGCCGTGCATCGTCGGGCGAGATGATTCCTCGCTTGCGGAACTGCAGCAAGGCGTGGAGTACTTGGGGAATCTGGGGATGTAGGCCGGGACGGGGTAGGAAGATTTTTCCTACCTCCAAAATCTTCCTACCATTTCGCCAGGTTGCGCGGATGCCTGCCTGCGAGGAAACCGCAGCCTCAGTAGAGATCCACCTTCATGAATGCTCCCGAAGACGTGACAATCACTCCCGTCGTGGTGCCTGCTTTGATTTTCAATTTCTCCGACTGCCCTGATCCGCTGGCCGGTTTGATTTCGATGGTGTAATTCCCGGGGGCGACTTCCCAGTTGATCCCCGTCTTGGGATCTCTGGCACCCGCACCCGCGGCAATCGTGTAGTCGCGTCGGTTGATGGTCAGCACGACTGGGCTGGCAGTATCATTGGCGAGGAACAATCGCGCCTTGCCCGGTGCAGGCCATAAACCGGCTGCCTTGGCGGCTTGGGCATCGCGTGACACCAGCGTGATCGCCGTTTCCTTCCCTTTGCCGACCAGCTGCACCGACAGTCCGCCGGCGGGTCCGGTAAACGAAAGCTCGGCGCTCTGGCGATCGATCTTGGTGTCCTCCGCTGATTCGTCCCATTTGCCCCATTGTCCCGACGCGAGCTGACGGCGATAGAAATCCACCACGGCGCCCAGTTCCGCGGCGACGGTCGTCTGAATTACTTTGCGGAACGGGCTGCCTTCGGCTTGGATTCCCTCGTGGCCTTGCGGCACCGGCAACGCGTCGTAGCTGTCAGCGGGCAGTCCGCCAACCGGTTTCTGGGCGGGGGAAGATTTTTTGCCAAGGATGTTGACGTCGACGCTGACTTCGAAACTGTACTTGGTGTCCAAGAACTCGCCGGGCTTGGTCATCTTCGCTGTTCCGCGGGCGCGTCCGTCTTCGATCACGATGGCGTCGTCCAGATCGCTGTTGCTGCCGACGCTGTTGTTGTCGGCCCAGATCGACACGGAGCTGACGTTGTCGTCGGCGTCGACCAGCAATTTGACTTGCGGCGTGAATTCAAAGTAATCGTCTGCGGCGGGTCTGCCCAAAGCCGCGGTCAACTTGGTCATGTTGAGCGGTTTTTCCGAGAAGACAATCGACGTCATCGGATCGTCAAAGAACATCACCGGATACGCCACCACGTTGGACAGGTTGTAGGTCCTGCTGCCCACGACCAGTTTGCCGGAATTGGCAAGTTTGGGCGCATCGGCGAGCCGTTTGACGGGCGTGGACTGGCGAGTCAAAACGGGCACGTCGAAGCTGATTTCGGCGGTGTAGACCTTGTCGAAGAAGTCGCCCGGTTCCCTCAGTGCGACGGTGCCTCGCGCGCGGCCGTCTTCGACCAGCGCGGTGCCGACAAGTTCGTCGCCGGAACCGTGTCCGGGCGTTCCACCGGCTTGCAGGCTCAACTGACCCGGTTGGTCGTCTTCATCCAACACGACCAGCAAGTGCGGCTGCGGCCAAGAGGGACCGCCCTCGTCGTCTTCGTCGCTGCCGGTCTTGCGGAGTCGCGCGAGAAGCGTGTCTTGTTTGACGGCCTTCGGAGTTGCCACAATCTTCGTCCTCCACTCGTCATATTGAAAGACTTCGTACGCGATCACGTGCGGCAGTTCATAGGTGGTGCCATCCATCACGATCGTGCCCTTGTTGGGAAGTTTGGGCATTTGGGCGATGCCTTGTTTCGCTTTTTCTTTGCGTGATGGCAGTGCCACGGATGATTCGACCATGTCCTCCTGCGTTGCCGTTTCGGCCGCGATCGCTTTTGCCGCCTGCTTCGCCTGCTTGGCTTCGGCTTTCATCCGCGCGATCTCTTCCTTCATTCCGTCCCACTGCATGCCCTCGGTTCGAAATTCGACTTCGCAGCCGTCCTCCTCGGCGGTCAGGTTGACCTTCAGCGTTGACTTTTTCTGTGAGAAGTTCATGCTGACGTAGTGGTCGAAATCCATCGTCGTCTTGTCCTTGGTCCAGTTGCGTTTTTCAAGTTCCTCGATAAGGAACTTTTGAACGGTTTTCAGGTCGGACGAGGTCTTGAATTCGACGGTTTCGAAAAAGTCGCTGTATTCGAGGTCGGTGGCGTCGTCAGGGATCGGCAATTCTTTGGGCGTCGGTTGGTCGTCTTCTTCCCACATCATTCCGGTGGGAGTCAAACGCACGGCGCTGCCACCCTTTTCTTCACTCACGCGGACGACCAGGGTCATGTTGTTTTTGGCAAAGGTCTGGACCCAGAAACTGCTTTGTAGATTGTCGCGTGCCGATTTACGCCAGCCTTGTTCGGTCAGTTTCTGGGCGTAGTGCTTGCCGACCGTTTTGAAGTCCGAGGGCATTTGAAAGCGGATGTCACCTCGTCGCTTCATCATGCTGTACTCGGTCGCCCCGTCCGGAACGATCAGATCCCGTACCCGCATCTCCTGGGCGACCGCCGGTGTCCCGATCCCGAAGCCTGAAACAACCAACAGAGCCGCCATGAAGTGAAGAAGTTTGCGGAGCATCGCGATTTTCTCCTTGTGGGGGATCGTTCGAGTCGACCCCTTCATTTGAACGGGGGTGGGGAGAGTAGACCAGAGAAAAGATGAGAATCTCGTGAATTCCTGGCAGGGGATGGGAGGCAGAGTGTCCGGACGTTTTCGTCTGGACGGCGCCGGGTGGAGAAACTCGACAAGCGTTCGTGAGCCGAGGTGACTCGCCCAACGCCACTTGCTTTGACACCAATTGGGGCGAGTCTTGTTAGCGGTTGGGCGCGTGCCCAATACCGCTCAATCGACATTGAGGGGCGCCGCTCGCGCTGGCGCGAACCGGCTGATATCAATTGATGACCAGCCGTTTGGCGTGAGCCTACGGGCCCTGGTCTGGTCAAGATCTTGTCGATTGAGCGGTGTTGGACGAGAGCCCTCCGGAGTCTGACCGAATTTCGTCGGAGCTGTCAAAAGCGTCGGGAGCATTGACATCGGAATAGGCGAGCCAAGATGGCCTCGTTTGCGAACGAAGCTCCTGGCCATTGAGACGTTGCACGTTGGTCGTGCAGCAAGCGGCCCGAGATCCACGGCGACGCTTACAACGGGATCAACACGGGGCCCGCGCAACGGGCAGGGCTCGCGCCGCATCAGGTTCCCACCTCACATCGTCCACCACCTTCCGAGCAGACCTGCACGCTCGTCTACACCTTCTGCACTGTTCACGAGCGTTTGGTTGACCAGCTGATCGGGGACCCGTAAGATCGGGTGGTTTGTGATGCTCCGTAGTCCAACCACGAAGTATCGCTTTCTTACCTCGGTCGGCCCGCCAATGATTAATCGTTCGGCGAAAGAAACGGTGGCAGGCATGAACACGTCGTTTGAAGACTTCAAAGCGCTTCAAGAAGCGGCCCGCGGTGGGCGACTCGATCAAGTACGGGAGCTACTCGACCGAGGGGTCGATCAAAACACGCACCCTGGCATGCCAAAGGAGTTGTCGCCCCTTATGAAGGCTGCAAACCAGGACCACTTGGAGGTTGTTCAACTATTGGTCGAACGGGGAGCGAACATCCACTTTATGGACGGCGATGGATTTACAGCGCTCACGATCGCCGCCGGAAGCGGCCATTGGGAGATCGCGAAGTTCCTCGCCGAGCAGGGCGGTGATGTCTTGCACAAGGATGCGAGAGGATTGTCGGCGTTGAGTGCGGCCGAGCGAACGGGCGATGCGTCTTTGGTCGCGTTCTTTCAACAGTTTTCATCCGGCAGTCAAGACGCTTCGCAAATCGTTTAACCTGAAGCCTCCCTATGCGATCAAAACCTCAAAGAGATGCTTCATGATGAATCTAGATGCTTCGTTACCATCCCATCGGAATGATGATCCGCAGGCGTATGGCTCCCCCGTCACTCCCGTCGTGTGGTCGACATTGTTTTTCTTTTACTCAAAGACGAATCCTACCGAACACACGACGCGCCGTTCCCCGGGAGTCGAGCGCCCGCGGAGATTGGAAGTGCACCATTGAGATCAAGACGCCGTTGCCAGCACATCGCTGATGAACTGCGGCCAGGAAATTCGGGAAGCGGACGATGTGGAGGCGGGGCTGCCCGGGCGACGTGCCTTGATGCCGCGTCCGTACCTGCCTCTGTTGGCATCCTGACCAACGCCCCATGACTGCTCGCAGGACGCTGACCCCGCCATCCAACTCGAGTTCGCCTGCGACGAAAACGCTGGCACCCCCTGCCGGGATGCGTTCTGATCGAGTCCCCTTCACCGGCCCACGTGAAGGCCGACAACGTTCTGACGCCCGATGAATCTGCGTGCCTCTGGATATTGCGGATCGATCGCAATTCGTTCACGCTGCCAGCGAACGCCAGGTGTGCCGCAGCAAATCTATTCGTGTCATTCGTGTAATTCGTGGACAATCTCTTCACCGCTGGTTCCCCGAATGTCCAACGCCTGACGTCCCGACTGCGATTGGTGCGCTCGAATTGCGCCCACCGGATTTTATCAGACCTCTGTTTCCTGCAGACCGCCTCAGGTAATACGGTTTGATAGGTGCGCTGACGAACTTGGTGGAAGGATCTCACGCAAAGTCGCCAAGCCGCAAAGACTTGAACCCGCTCCTTTGCGGCTTGGCGTCTTTGCGTGACTCTTGTCTCATTTGGTGCGCGGTCGACTCGGCCGAAGGAGACAAACCAACGCCTGTCGATACCAACGTCGGCAACCGACGCCTGAAAAGCCGGCCGCAAAATGGGACTCTCGATTTCCCTCGGTGTTTCGGATTGAGTACATTGGCCCTCAGCGGCGATGGCTCGTGCCGTCGTCGTGGCCGATCCGCGTGAACCAATTGGTGCACCGCAATCGGCGAGTCGAGTTTGTTTTTGAGTTCCGGTCCATCGCACCGACGCGGTGACCACCGCCGTTCGTTGGATGATGACAGTTTCTCCCGCAAACAGAATTGCAGTTCGACCGCCACGCATCTTTCTTTGGTGCTTCGGAATCTGCGCGGCCGTCGGATTGTTGTGCGGTGTTGCTTGGAACATTCTTGCCGATCTCAACCCCGATCTGATCTATCATCTCGACAAGGGCCACATCGAAGTGATGGTTTGTTTGGTTCTTGGTGCGATTGTTGGAGCCGTTCTTGGCATCATCGTTGATGGCGTGTGGATGGTTCTCCGGTTTGTTGAGCATCGTAACGCAATCGCTAATTCACCTGATGAAACGGCATGACATTGGCTCGCAGTGGCGAGACTGAATAGAACGCAAAGAACAGTTTCACTTTGATTTGCGCGGTCGAATTTGGATCGCGGCGACGCTGACTGTATTCTTTCGCGATTGGCGATGGACGCTGGTTGCACTTTCACCGCTACCAAGAGACCAACGAACCATCCCGTGCACCGAAGGACGGCTTGCGCGATTAAATGAATCGATGCTCAACCATCCGTCCTCGGTGACGTGTACCGTTGAACTTAATCGAATTGCTCTCCGCTTCGACGGTTGAGCTGCGGTAATGGTGGGGCGGCGTTGCGTGGAACTCCAGGCGTCAGGCTGACGCCAGCTTCTTGAATCCTCTGGCCGCAGGTCGTCAGCGTTTTGGTGTGGCAGTCGTCTTGATCTCTCGTGGCCCATCGTGTGATCCGCAGGCGCATGACTCCCCAGTCAGTTGCGTTGTGTGGTCCACGGTGTTTTCCTTTTGTCAAAAGACGAATCCGACCGAACACACGACGCGCCGATCCTGGGGAGTCGAGCGGCTTTGGATGTTGGAAGTGCACCCGTGAGATCAAGACGCCGCTGCCAGCACAATACCGATGAACTGCGGCCAGTTGATTCGGGAAGCGGACGATGTGGAGGCGGGGCTGCCCGGGCGAAGTGCCTTGATGCCGCGTCCGTACCCGACCTCTATTGGCATCCTGACCAACGCCCCATGACTGCTCGCAGGACGCTGACC
>NZ_JBFHKV010000418.1:0-6613 GCF_041595215.1 Stieleria sp.
ACCGCACCGTGATCGACGGTGTTTCGGCGGCCCAGCGACAGCGGAATCGCGAGGCATTCTGTACGCCGGCGGACGCTCGATCATGAAATGTCCAAAGTGCCCGCACAACCAATCGGTCAAATCGGGGATGAAGTGCGCGTCGTGCGGTTATCGATTCAGCTTCAATCCCCAAGCGACGCGATCCAAGGGATTGACCGACGGACGTTTTCTCGCGGCGGTCCGCGCGGCAAGTCAAAACGACACGGCATTTTTCACCCGCAACCAGCTCTACGGAACGTATTGTCGTCGGCAAAAGGTGTCGAAGGTTCCCGGATTGCTGGTAGGAACATTGTTCTTCATCTTCGGGGCACTGGCGGCTGCCGCCCATAACATCCCCGCCGTAGCGCTGACCTGGTTCATCTCGACGATCATCTTTCTGGCAACGCAGCTGATTCGTCCGTCGATTTTGCCGCGAGACCGGTTCATGCGACTGATCGAGCGTTGGATGAACGACGGCAAGCCACTGGACAAGCTGATCGTGTCGCCGTCGCTGACGTCACCGCCGCCGCAATCACCCGAGTCGGACTTGTACGACTACGGAGTTCAGCGATTGTTGATCGTTCAACGCGACGAATTGGTGGATCTGTTTGTCCTCAACAATCTTCATGCCGAACAGTCCATGCTGGTCTTGTCCATCAACGGCTACCCCCATTATCTGCTCGGACATGCCAAACGCGTCCTCGAGGAACAGCCCGATTTACCGGTGCATCTGCTTCATGATGCCGACGCGGCGGGGCAGCAGATGCAATCGCAACTTCCGAAGCTTGGTTTGCCGTTGGCAGGTCGCAAGGTGATCGATCTGGGGTTTGCCGCCGAGGATTTCAAACGGTTGAAACGCGCGAAGCAGATTGACCCGAAGAACCGCAAGCGGACCTTGCCGGTCGATGTGTTGGCGCTGCCGTTCCTGTCCACCGGACTGGCCGCCTGTTTCGCGACGGAGATGACGATGAGTGCTTTGTTGGAAGAGCATGCGAGGGAACAGGCCGTCGCATCCACTTACAATTTTGGTTAGTCCGTGATGAAAACAAAAACAGCGGTCATCGCCGCGTTCCTGTTGCTGGTGGCGTTCTGCACGAACGGATGCGACGGCCAACAATCCAGTGAAGCCTTTCATCGCGGACGTGATCTGGTGATCAAGGGGCAGTTCGATGCGGCGGAGTCCGAACTGGCTGAATTCGAAAGACAACACCCTGGACACACGCTCTCGAGTCGGGCGCGCTTCTTGCGAGCGAAAGCCAAGCTGGGGGCGGGGGATCTTCCGCAATCGCGGCAGTTGTTTCAACAAACCATCGACCAGTTTCCGCAGTCGGACGAAGCCGACAAGGCACGCTACAAACTCGCTTTCATTGAGCTGCTCGATGGCAACACCCAGCAGGCGGAACAGCAATTTCAAGTCATCGTGAAACAGTCGCGCAGCATCTACCTGGCCGAGGCGACGGCGGTGCGAGCGATGCTGGACCGGCAGCGGGCCGAGTGAATTCATGGATGCACTGGTCGGATTGACGGGGCCGCCGTCAATGACGCTGTTGCGGTCGATGATCGCGACGCTCACACATCGTGGCAAAACACCCGGCGATGTGTTGCTGCAATCGAGCACCGCATCGCTGGCCAGACTGCAACTGAGCGACGACCACGCCGTCGGGCTGCGTTTGGACCGTCGCGGGTTGATCGACGACGACGTGACGTTGCTGGTCTGTGGCTTCCTGACCCGAGACGGAAATGAATCTGTCGGAGGGGCGGTCGCGCTGTCCGGTTTGATCGCGGAGTATCGGGCACGCGGGGTTGCCGCATTATCGCGTTTGCAGGGGGCGGCGATCGTGGCGATCGCTGACGAGACTGCCGGCGCACTGCATGTTGCGAGAATCGGCGCCGGCGTGCGGACGGTTTTTTACGGACGATTTAACGACACGTCTGCCGCGACGTCGCGCTGGCTGGTCGCGTCGGAGCCCAAGGCGATCACTTCGGCACCGGGCTATGCAGCGGAGATTCGACCGGCGGCGATCGCACAGTATTTGGCGTTCAGTTTCGTACCCGGTCACGGCACGATGCTGAAGGAGGTTTACGAATTGCCTGCCGGACACGCGGTCACGCTTTGCAGGGATGCGTCCAGCCAGCTGACGAATCTGTTTCCGTTTGAAGAGGACGAATGGGATGGCCGGGGTGACGGCGACGATCATCGGCACTGGGTGGCCGAGTCACGGCGTGTGATCAGCGATGCCGTCGCGCGGCGTTTGCCATCAGGCGAGCCCGTCGGCATCTTTTTGTCCGGCGGTTTGGATTCCAGCATCGTCGCCGCCGAAGTCGCGCGTCAGCACAGCCATCGCGTGTTGACCTATGCGATTCATTTCGGCAAACACTATCCCAACGAGCTGGAATTCGCCCGCAGCGTCGCAGACCGACTGGGGACCGACCACCATGAAGTGATGGTCAATCCCAGGCAATTCGCACCGCGACTGCGCCAGATGATTTGGCATCTCGACGATCCGATCGGCGATCCGATCACGCAGCCGAATTTTGAACTCGCCCGACGCGTCAGCCAAGACGTGCGGTATGTGTTCAACGGCGAAGGGGGCGACCCGCTGTTCGGCGGTCCCAAAAATTTGCCGATGATGATGCAGCACTGGTACGGTGTTCCACGAGAACCGGGCTTCCGCGAAAAGGCGTACCTGGCGTCCTATCGACGGGCGTATGAGGAATGGTCCCGCGTGTTGCACCCGCGGATTCGAGACCAGATTGACCCCGAACGTGATCTCGAATCGATTCTGGCACCGTTCTTTGAACAGTCCTCGGTGCGTTCGTTCTTGAACAAGCTGATGGCAATCAATATTCGTCTCAAGGGGGCCCATCTCATTCTGCCCAAAGTCGAACGGATGTTGGCCGCGTCGGGGCTGACACCGCTGGCGCCGTTGTTCGACGAGGAATTAATTCGTCTGAGTTTCCAAATGCCGCCGCGCATGAAACTCCGCAGCGGTGACGAGAAATGGGTGCTCAAACGAGCCTACGAAGACGACTTGCCGCGCGAAGTGATCGCGCGGCCCAAGAGCGGGATGCGGGTCCCGGTCCACTATTGGTTTCGCGGTGAAATGCGGCGGTTGGCCAAAAAGACGCTGGCATCGCGACACGCCCGCGAGGCCGAGTTGTTTGATCCCGAGCGGATCCGACAGCTGTTGCGCTACGACATCGAAGAAGGTGCCGGTCGCTACGGCATGCGGCTGTGGATGCTGATGACGTTCGAACTGTGGCGCCGCGTCGTCGTCGACCGCGACATGACGGGGGTCACGCGGTGACGGGACGTGGTGCCGGAGAGGCTTGCGCCCTACCGCTACCCAAAAATACTCCGTTTGATGTCAAACGAAGTCGCACTACTGGTTCACTTCGGTTTCCGATTTCGCTTGCTCCAGCATGTCCTTCATCAATTTGTCATCGGGCTTGTGCTTGAGGTAACGCTGACTCCACTGTTTGGCCTGCTCGTAATTCTTCTGTTGCAGGTAGGTGCGGACCAAACCATACCAGGCGGCCAGTCCCATCTTGGCGGCTTGGGCTTCTCCGGCCTTGGTAATCATCTCTTCGGTCGCGTCGAGCAACACCTTTTCGGCTTCATCCAGTTTTCCCAACGCGAGCAGGCTTTGGCCGATCCCGTTGAGGGCCGCGGATTGAACCGGGGAGTCTTTGTCGATCTTTTTGAATTCCGTGATCGCTTTGTCGTATTCCCCCAGATGCACGTAGGTCCAGCCCAAACCGTTGCGTGCCGATTCATTCTCCGGTTCAGAATTCAGTGCCGAAAGAAAGCTTTTCAGGGCGTTGCGTGTATCGCGAGATCGCCACGCCTTCCAGCCCTCGTCGGTGAGGACGGAGGCGGAGACCTCTTCCTCCGGCTGTTCCCCCGTCTTTGACTTGGCCACGTCACGACGGATCAATTCCTTCACGCGAGCGGCGATGATGTCTTCGGCCGAGTCGACGCGTTGCTGCAATTGAAGCTTGATGCGTTGCAGGTCGGCTTCGGCTTTTTCCACGCGGGCCATTTGTAGCTGCATCTGCAGCTCGAATGATTGTCGCACCAACGCTTCGATCACCTTGTGGGAATCGGTTTCTGTCGGCAGTGTTGATGTCGCCAGTTGCTCAGCTGCCGGTTGCTCAGCTGCCGGTTCGAGTGGAGCGGCGCCCATCCGTTTCAGTTCCGTGTCGATCAGTTCAATGCTTCGCTCAAGTTGCTTGACCGCAGGGTGATTCTGACTGAATTGATTGGACAGCTGAAGCAGTTTCAGCTTGGCGGCCAGTCCGTGGTCACGCAATTGTTTCTCGAGGCCGGTTGCGTTGGCCGTCGGTTTGGATTTTGGCGGATCCGTAGCGAGAAATGCTGCAACGTCGCCGTTCTTTTCGTTCACGACGAACCGCTTTGCCGAATACTTGCCCTGAAAGGTGCTGATGTCCAGTCCGGTGAGTTCTTTGAGACGCGAACGCAGGTCACGACCATTCTTGGTATGCCATGAATAGGCCCAAAAGAAATCCTTACGCGTTTTGTCTGCGTCGGGAAAATACGTGAGCATTTCCGTGGGAACGCTTTCCGGGAGTCCACGCACGGAGTGTTCGAAGTAGCCGGCGACAATCACTTGACGGACGTCCGCGTCAGCTGAAATCTTCACGTTCCATTGGGCACCGTAGTAGCCGGTTAACGCCAGCACGATCGGTTTGCCGGTGGGCTGTACGTCGACGAATACGCGGTCATCGGTGTTGTTGTCTTCGGGCGCGTAGATGCCGATGACGTGCAATTGGCACGATGCGAGTTGGTCCGCCGGCAACAGTTCGGCGGTCGCGCGGGGCATCACGTTGATCTGCATCGCCAGGATGCCTAGCAGCGCGAACGCGAGTGTTTTGAAATGCATACGTTTCATCGTGTTACTCCGATGTGGGTGACGGATCGGCGAATGGATCGGTGACGGTTTCGTTCAGCAGCAGATCGAGTTCGGTTTCCAATTGATCCAGTGGTGTCGCATCGAACTCCCATTGCAAGTGTGCCGGCGGTGGGTCCGAAGGCGAGGGATCGGCATCCGGGGCACGCGGCGCAGCGGAGGCGTCGCCCGGATCGAAAGCCGATGGCGGGGCGTTTCGATTGCGAGTGGTGAACCGATCGATCGCGAACCATCCGCCGACCAGGAGCAGAGCGGCGAACAATAGGACGAGCGGGATTGCTGGTCGCAGTCGTTTCGTCGGTGCTTCGAGTTTGGGCAGGAGTGTCGTCGTCGGCTGACGCAGATGCGCGAGGCAATCTTCGAGATAGTCAGCCAGTTGATGGGCGTCATCAAATCGCTTGGAGGGATCTTTTTGCAGCAGTCGGTCGACGATGGTTTCCAGCCATGGGGGCAGATCTTCGCGAAGCTGCGAAAGCGGGCGATGCGGTTGGTCGGTGATTTTTCGCAGAACGCCGTAGGGTGTTTCGGCGCGGAACGGGGGACGCCCGCACGCCATCGCATACATCACACTACCGAGACTGAACAGATCGGTGCGGCCGTCGATCGATTCACCCTTGGCTTGTTCGGGCGACATGTACTGGGGCGTTCCGGCCAGCACGCCGCTGCGCGTCAAGCTTGCATCATCGGCGGTGCGTGCCAGACCAAAGTCGGTGATGATCACCCGCGAAACGCTGGCGGGCATCAAGATGTTTGCCGGTTTGATGTCGCGGTGAATCAGGCCTTGATCGTGTGCGGCCGCCAAGCCCCGCGCGATTTGTAGCGAGATCTCGAGGATGTTTTCCAGCGACAGCGGTGCGGCGCGGTCGATGCGTTGCTGCAGCGATTCGCCCTTGATGTAGGGCATGACCAGATAGGGCATTTCCTTCCAATGATCGACGCCATAGATGGCGATCACGTTGTCGTGAAGGATCGCGGCGGCGGCTTGTGCTTCACGGGCAAACCGTTGGCGTGCCGCCGAGTGGCCGGCGTACGCGGGGCTAAGCACCTTGATCGCGACGAAGCGATCCAGCGAGACATCCCAGCCCTTCATCACCACGCCCATGCCGCCTTGGCCGATGATGCCGGAGATCTCGTAGCCGCCGAAGCGTCCCAGCCGGTGCGGGTCGTCGGTAGGATCCAAAAAGCTCAGTTGTCCAAGTGGAGTGTCTTGGCCCGACACGTTGAACCGGTTCTGATCCGATGTCGTGGGCAGCGGATGGTTATCGGTATCGTGATCCGATGGCAGACCGTCGGCCGAGCTGAGAAAGGTTTGGGTATCGTCCCAGAACGATTCGTCAGCGGTCCGCCGCGTCAGTTCCTCGTCACAGAAGCGGCACGCATCGAGATGCTGTTCGAGTTGTTCCACCTGTGCGGTGGAGAGTTCACCGGCCAGAAAAGCATCCAGTTGATCGAAGCGGCAGGAGGGGCATGATGCTTTCATGATTCGTCTTGCTCCTGCTGCAAATCGAGTTCCTGGACCTTGTCTTTGAGACGCTTCATGACGCGGCTGCGGGCGGTGTAGACACTTCCACGGGAGCGATTCAACGACTCGGCGACCCGTTGAACGTCTTGACCGAGCACCACGCTGGACCAAAACGCTTGCCAGGTCTCGCCCTGGAACTCCG
>NZ_JBFHKV010000419.1:0-6613 GCF_041595215.1 Stieleria sp.
CTTCGGCATCGACCGCATAGGGACAGGAATTGCACGTGAACGCGACCACGACGACCTTCGTCTGTTCAAGCGTCTGCAATGAATGCACACGGTCGTCGGTCCCCGGCAACTCGCTCCACGCCGGAGCGGTCTCGCCGATGTCCAGAACCGTGTTGTACTTGCCGGCCGACGCAGCGGTCGCCGCCAGGCAAACCAGCATCACGAAGGTGGTTAAAAAGAAATGCCTGGATCGGATCATGGGGACGGCGTGGTGATGGTTTGGGCTCGTTTGACGGGATACCAATTGTTGATTTTCTCCGCCAATCGGGCAACAACTTCGGGGTTCTCTTTGGCCAAGTTGTTGTTTTCGGCGGGGTCTGCGATCAGATCAAACAGCTGCGGCCCTTTCTCGTCTCTGGGGTGAGTCGATTGATAGCGATTGACTTCCCCGTCATAGGTCAGCAGCAGTTTCCACTTGCCCTCGATACACCAGCGGTAGAGCAACGTGGCTTCGGGGTCTTCGATGTCCGCGATGTCGTGCGCGAATCCTTCGCCGAAAAGGGTGTCGCGGGGAATTTCATCGCCGCTGGTCAAATGGGGCAACAGGTTCAACCCGGGGCGATCATCGGGCAGGGGAGCACCGGCGGCGGCCAACATCGTCGGGTAGATATCGATGCTGCTGACCAGTTCGGGTCGCGTGCCGGCCTTGATCTTGCCCGGCATCCAATAAAAGATCGGCGTTCTCACTCCGCCCTCATAAGGCGTTTGCTTGCTCCGCGGTGCGTAGCCGTTTTTCTCTGGATCTTGGATCCAACCGTTGTCGGTCAGATACACGACCAGCGTGTTTTCGGCGAGCCCGCGTTGTTCAAGCGACTCCATCAACTGGCCACAGGTTTCGTCGAACCACTCACACATCGCGTAGTACTTGGCAATCGTGAGCGGTCGTCCGTCGCGATACTTGTCCAACAATCGCTGGGGAGGCGTGTGGGGAGTGTGTGGCATGAACGGGGCGTACCACAGATAAAACGGTTTGTTCTCCTCAACGGCCAGATCCAAAAACTCGTTGATCGGCTCGATGCCGTTGCGTCCGATTTTCAATCCATCGTCTCCGTGACGTCCGCCTGGCTGGGGGAATCCGCGTGTCATGCCGTGGGTGAAACCGGCGTTTTGATAACTGCCCTCCCACAACTTGCCACTTTGGTGACTGAGGTAGCCGAGTTTGCCGAGCGCTTCGGGAACGGTTTCAAATCGATCCAGATACGAAATCAGTTGCGCCCGCTGCCGGTTAAACAACTCCGAATCGCGTGGAGCGTACTTGGGTGACGGATCGTTGCCGGTCACTCCATGAGTCGACGCGTAATGGCCCGTCAACAACGTCGCCAGCGAGGGTCGACACAGTCCCGTCGGCACGTAGCCGCGCGGGAACACCGCGGCTTCGGAGGCCAACTTGTCCAAGTTCGGCGTCTCGATGTCCGGATGCCCCATGAACCCATAGTCCGTCCAGGCCATGTCGTCACTGAGGAGCAGGACGATGTTGGGCGGAGCGGCCGAGCTGAATGGAGCAAACAGGGCGCTGAACAAAACGACCGAGAGGAAAAGCCGAAGTCGGTGAGCCATGGTGTGGGGGTAAGCAGGGAGGGAAGGGGCAGGGATCGAGCACAAGATTGTCATTGTAACTCGCATGCCGCCGCGGCGCAAATCGGCCGGAACCAGACGGCGTGGCAAGTATTTCGGCGTCGTCACTCGGCGATCAGTTCGACGACAACGCCCTTGAACGCCGGCGTCTTGCTTTGCGGATCGGCATGCCGGGCAACCAGCACGTTGGATTCGGGATAATACATCAACGCATTCCCGCTGCGAATGGAATCATAGGAGCGAGCCAGAATCCCGCTCATCGCTCCGGTTTCGCTTTTGACGGTGACGCGTTGGTCGTTCTCCAGACCAAAGCGTTTCAGGTCGTCCGGGTGAATCAGAATCAAATCGCGCCGTTCCTGATTGCGATACAGATCCTCTTCTTCATAGACAACCGTATTGAATTGTCCTTCGCTGCGTACGGTCATCAATCGCAGGTGATTGTTTTCGGTGCCCTTGAGATCCGGCAGTCGATGGCAATGCAGCACGCCGCGTCCGTCGGCGGTTCCGAATTTCGGATCGTGAAAGGTGCGTCCATCGATCTGAAATTCCTGTTTGGTCTGATCGATTTCGGCGATCTTGCCGTAACCGGGAACCACCGCGCCGATCCACTTGCGAATGGTCGAGGGATTGGCCAAGTCATCCCAATCAACGCCGGGCAGGTCAGGCACCACGGCTTTACCGAGCGCGGCAATCACAGAGACTTCGCTGCGAGGTCCTGGCAACCGAGCCGGCCCGCCGTCGCTCAGCCGCACAAAGTTGAACATCGATTCCTGTGTCGTCGGCGCCGGTTCTTCGTCACGCGCCAACACCGGCAAGACGATCGTTTCTTTCGCCAGACCATGGGCATGGCCGGTATTCATGGTCGTGTTCATCATCACGTTCATCTCCAGGCTGGAGAGTGCACGATCGGCGAACGTGGAATCGGGATTGGATCCGTACAAATTGCCGCCCAAGCAGAATCCGACTTTGATCTCGCCGCTCGCGGCGGCCTCCATGCATGCCAGCGTGTCCTTGCCCGGCGTCTCGGGCAGTTGGACCCCGAACTTGTCTTTCAATGCGGTAAAGATCTCATCCTTCAGCTTCGGTGTCACTCCCACCGAACCGATGCCTTGCACGTTGCTGTGGCCGCGGATCGGCATCAGCCCACACCCCGGACGTCCCACCATCCCGCGGGCGAACGCCAGATTGGCGATCGCCTGAACATTGTCGACGCCGTGGGCATGATGAGTGATGCCCATCGTCCAGGCGAAGACACACTTCTTTGACGCGGCGTAAAGTTCGGCGATCGATTCGATCTCGCTGCGAGCGACACCGGACTTGGTTTCGATCTCTTGCCACGTCAAATCGTCGACCGCCGCCAACCACTCCTTGGACCCGCTGGTGTGCTCGGTCAAGAACGCGTTGTCGATCGCCCCCAACGACTTCGTCGCCTTGGCCAGCCCCCACAACAACGCCAGGTCGCCGCCGATGTGCGGCTGAACGTAGTGACTGGCGATCTTGGTGCCCGCCAACAGCGAAATCGGATCGCTGGGGATGCGAAAATTAATCAGCCCCGTTTCACGCACGGGATTGATCACAATGACTTTGCCACCGGCACGACGCACTCGCATCAAGCTGGTCATTAAACGCGGATGATTACTGGCCGGGTTCCCACCGATCAGAAACACTGTGTCGGCTTTTTCCAGGTCGTCCAAGACGATGGTTGCCGTGCCGCTGCCGATGCTGCTTTGCAACCCGACGCCGCTGGCCTGGTGACAGTAATAGCTGCAATTGTTGACGTTGTTGGTGCCGTAAACCCTGGCCAACAACTGCAGCAAGAAACCGGCTTCGTTGCTGCTGCGACCGCTGAAATACCAAAACGTCTCGTCGGCCGCGGTCGCTGAAAGCTTTGCCGCAATGCTCTCGAAAGCCTCCTTCCACGTGATGACCTCGTAATGCGACTGGCCCTGACGATAGCGGAGCGGATGGATCAATCGGCCGAGCGATTCAAGCTCGCGTGGCGAGAGTTGTTTGAGTTGTTCGATCGAATTCTGTTTCCAATAATTCGGATCGATCCCCGGCTGCATGTCGGCGACCATGGCCTGCATGCTTTTCTTGCAAACCTCAAAGGAATGGCCGAGTTCATTGACCATCCCGCCTTTTTGCCCCCCCATCCCGACGGCGCAGGTTTTGCAACTGTTGCGGGTCCGCATGGCTTTGAACAGCTTCCAAACGCCCCCCGCCTCACGCCCCTTTTTGAACGTGTACCAGATCGCCCGAAATCCACCACCACTGCCGACTTTCACTGCGTTTTTTCCTCGAACGAATCACGGTTTGATGCCGTCAATCTTAACACCGATGGGCCGGCGGCGGGACCAACGGAGAGCCGTGCGGCGCGATTTAGCCACCGCCGTTTCAATCAGCCACCCGACCCCGGCGTTCAGGGGGAACAACACGTTGCGTCAAACCACCGAGAGAGCGATGATTGAAGCTGCCCGACGAGCCCTCTTTTTCGCACCTCTTCCATCGGACGAAAGTCATGCCCTGCGAACACCTGCGAGAACTGTTTGCCCTTTGCGAAAAACACGACCTTCAAATCGCCAGCCAAGATGCGATCAAGGTGGTCTGCCGCCAGTGCCATGAACAAGAGGTTTGCCCCTCCTCGCTGACCGACGGCGAACAAGTGATCGAATTGCCTCGCCGCGTCCAGGACGCGGCCGTCGATGAAGCAAACGGACCGACCGACGATGCGTCCCCATCAGCCACCTAACGGGCCGTTGAAGCCCCGGCGTACTGCCTGGCGTCGAAGAAACGGTAAGAAGATTTCGGAGGCAGGAAAATTGGATTAGGAGGACCACTTTTCGACAACCAAAATCTTCCTACCCTCAAAATCTTCCTACCCTCTTCCTGCATCTCCGCATCTCCTTTCAAAGACGCGTGATCACTTGCGGGAGCGTTTCGGATCCAAATTCGCATCCAGGTCCGATGCCGAAACCGACGACTTGACGCCGCCCTCGGGCACCTCGGCCTGGGCGATCCAGAGCAGCCCGTTGAGCACGACTTTGCGGAAGTTGTCGTTGCCCCAATTGTCATGAAAGTGACCGCCGGTGAAGCCGAATCCCCGGCCGCCGTCTTCCCGCTCGACCGTCCACATCATCGCCTCGGCGCGGCCCTCGGACGCTTGGATGTGCGGGTACGGGCCTCTCGGATAGACATAGGGTCCGTCGCGGACGTCCGCCGAGGGCACCGCGACCAGAATCGGGACGAACTTGATTCCGGCGGCCTCATCGGACCGGTTCCCGACGATGTCGGCCACAAACCGCATGTTGAAATACCATTCGTCCTTGATCTCGAACGGCTCGACACCCCGCGTCACGGGATGCTCGGGAAAGGACTCAAACGCCGGTTGCCAAATCGGGTTGCATGAAAACAGGTGCTCGTAGTGGCCTCCGATCCAACGCTTCATTTCGTTGCCGGCTTGATCGGCCAGGACTTCCACCCCGTAGTGCATGAACCCCAGGCCCACACCCCGCTTGGCCCAATCGTCGATCAATTTCAATCGACGTCCGTCCTGCTGGACGATTTCGTGCTTGCCGCCGCCATCCATGAAGAACACCACCGCGTCGGCATCATCAAAAATCGTTTCGTCCTGCGGCCAGCCGTTGAGCACAAACTGGACGTCCACCTCCGGCACGCCCGACAAGCATTTCGCCATCAGCTGTACCCCGGCGTTGAATTCGTGCATCCGGGGCGGGTGAGACGGCTTGCCCGCGACCAAAACAATTTTTTTCGTCTCGGCGTGTGCCACGCCAAACGAGAAGGCTGACGTGATCAGCAATCCGAACGCGATGATTGATTTCAAGGGACTCACTCGCAAGATGACGGAAACGTGGAACGAGTCACATCATCGCTGCCGTCATCGTCTGCCGCAACTTCGGAAAAGGGGTCAGGTACCAAAAATGCGAAGCACCCGACGCGCCATTTGGGTTTTGGTACCTGCCCCCGTTTCCGCTCAGGCACCACTCCGACGCCGCTATGGCCGATCCCCCCGCAATCTCCGGCCCGCCTCTTGACGCATTCGGCGGGAACGCCAAGCTGGACGGTTGATTTTCAGGCCGTTGTTCATTGCAGGTTGGCAAGATGAGTTTAGGAATCGCGTTGAAGGCTTTTTTCGCCGCGTTGGGGAACAAAGAAAAGGCGACTCAGATCAATTTGATCCTGCGTGGCCAGCAGCCGAGTGTCCCGGCCATCGAAGAAAAACCGGCGGAAACACCCGCCGCGAAGCAACCCGAACCCGTGCGTCGCGACCCCGCGGTGACGCTGTTGGCGACGCTGCAGCGGGAAGCCCGGTTGGTCGATTTGATCCAAGAAGACCTCAGCCAATACTCCGACGCCCAAGTCGGCGCAGCCGCCCGGCCCTGTCTGCAACAGTGCGGCGGAGTCCTGCAGCGGGTGATGGGCCTGAAACCCCTGCTCGATGCCGCCGAAGGCGCCATGGTCGATGTGGCTGCCGACGCCTCGCCGACCCGTTATCAGTGGATCGGCGAAGGCACCGGCACGTCGGGCAAACTGGTTCATCACGGCTGGGAAGTTTCCAAGGTGGAATTGCCGACGTGGACCGGTGACGCCGCCGATGCCAACATCGTCGCCGCGGTCCAAGTCCAAGCCCCCTAGCAACTGTTCATCGCGTCCTTTCACTTCACACCAATAGATTCGACATGGGCTCACGGTATTGCATCGGCATTGACCTTGGCACCACCAACTCGGTGGTCGCCTTTACGCCGCTTTCGCAGGACGGAAAAAAATCCGAGCCGAAACTGGAACTGCTTCCGATTCCCCAAGTCATCGCGCCGGGTCAGATTGAATCGCGGCCGTCGCTGCCATCGTTTCTCTATTTGCCTCGCGAGGGCGAAATCGAATCCTTGAAGACGCCGCTGGTGGGCGATCCGGGTCGCGGCATCGCGGGCGTCTACGCGCGACAACAATCGGCTGAAAACCCACAACGCGTCGTCGTGGCCGC
>NZ_JBFHKV010000420.1:0-6598 GCF_041595215.1 Stieleria sp.
AACGACCCGGCCCTCGATGATCTATCTGTTCGATGGTTCGCAAAGCATGCAACTCGGCGGCGAACTGAGTCGTTGGGATCAAGCGTTACGATTTGTCGGCGAAGCACAGCAGAGTGCCGGGCCGGGGTATTCCGGTGACGTTCAGGCCTTTCGATTTGGTCACCGGTTGTCGCCCCTGGTCCAGCCCAGCGATGCGTCGCCGCAATCCGCCGGCGCGTCGCTACCGAGTGCAGCGACACTGGTGGGAAACCGGCCTGCTGGCGACCCCGTGGACGTCACCTTGGTTTCCGATTCCGCATTGCGCGGTACGTCGCGCGGTACGTCGCGTGATACGTTGGGTGGTACGTCGGAAACGATCGAAGGCCCCGACGCCTCGGACTCACGCCTGGCCGACGCACTGCGCCAGTTGATGCCCCAAGTCAGCGCCCAATCGTCTGCCGGTGTGGTGCTGTTGTCCGACGGGCGGGTGCGGGCTTCGGAATCGGTGGAACGTTTGTCGGAGATCTTTGGCAAGTCCCAGGTGCCGATTCATGTCGTACCGATCGGGCAATCCGGGGGATCGGGCGACATCGCGATTGTTTCACTCGTCGTGCCGTCGCGGGTGCGAAAATACACCGAGAACGAACTGCAAGTTTTCATGCGCAGCTTCGGCTATGCCGGTCAACAAACCACGGTCCGGATCCGACGCAAGGGCGGCCAGGGCGGCGATTTGGCGACCTTGCCGATCACGCTCTCCGGCGGTGCCCAATCCGCTTCGTTGATGTTTCGCGTCGACGAACGCCCCGAGGACTTGATCGTGCTGGTGGATCCGGTCGAAGGTGAATTGACGCGGCGAAACAACAGCGTCGAGACGCGGGTGGAGATCGATCGGACCAAGGTTCGGGTGCTGTGTCTTCAAAGCGGCCAAGCGTCCGGGACGCAGTCGTTGCTGAGTCAGTTTTTGCCGATCGCGCCCGGCCCCACGCGAGCGTCGACCTCGGGCGTTTCGATTCAGTCGGCGTTGGTGGCCGACGAAGACGTCGAATGCACGACGTTGGTCAGCATGGGCGGTCAATCCTTGCGACGACTTTCCCCGGACGGATTCACCCAAGCCTCGTCGGGCTTTCCACGCACCCGCGCCGAACTGTTTGCCTATGACTGTGTGATCTTCAGCGACGTCACGCCGGCGGTGCTGGAAGATGAACAACAACAATGGCTGACGCAATGGATCGATGGCCGCGGCGGCGGGCTGATCGTGACCGGCGCGTCATCGCTTTCGGCCGACGGCTGGCAAGACTCGCCGATCGCGCCGCTGTTGCCGGTGACCTTGGAAACGGCATCCACCGGGTTCCCGATTCCCACCGCCGTCGACGTCACGGTTCCCAATCACCCGATTTGGCGGTTGAGGATCGAAAAACAGCTC
This sequence comes from Stieleria sp., assembly GCF_041595215.1. Lineage (NCBI taxonomy): Bacteria > Pseudomonadati > Planctomycetota > Planctomycetia > Pirellulales > Pirellulaceae > Stieleria > Stieleria sp. Next base: position 1,403 of record NZ_JBFHKV010000420.1, read on the forward strand.
AACGAGCTGCTGATTCAGGCGTTGCCGGACCTGTCGATCGGACAAGCCGATTTCAAAGCGAAACCCAACGCGATGGTACTGGCCCAGCGGCGTGACGATCAAACCCCCGTCATGATCGCCCAACGTGCCGGACGAGGCCGCGTGTTGGTCTCCGGCGCCACGCTCTCGGGGACCGCACTGGAACAACTCTCACAGACCTGGGGCGACCAACCGGAACGGGTGGCCGGAAAATTTTGGCGCAATCTGGTCTACTGGGCGACCGAAGAATCCTCCACCGGCCGACGCCGACTGGTCGTTCAATCCAACCAACGTTTCTATCGTCCCGGCCAGCGGCTTTCGATCCGTGCGACGGCCTATGACGAAGCCGCCCGGCGATCACAGCACTATCGAATCTGGGCGATGTTCGAACCCGAATCGCTCGACGACATGTCACTCTATTCCCCCGTCCTCTGGCCCGACAATCTTGTGCGTCAAAGCGGAGAAGTCGGACCGCGGATCGCGTGGGGGGAAGAACTACCGCTGAAATCCAATCTGGAAGAAGGCGTTTATCAACTGGATTTGATGCTCAGTGAAACGGCGGCCAGTGGCGACAGCGGAATGCGGATTGAGCTGACCGCGTACGAGGGCACCGAACCCGAATCCTCGTTCAGTCACGGCACGCAAGTCGACAGCACGTCGCTGGCCATCCAGATCCTGAGCGATCCGTTCGAACAACAAAACCCACTTCCCAATCAGGAATTGATGGCTCGCGTGGCGGCGGTTTCTGGCGGCCAGGTACTGGACCAACCGGAACAATTGGGCGAGCTTCTGCGTGGACGCAAAGAATTTCGAGGTCCGCCGACCATTGATTCGACTCCGGCATGGAATCGTGCGTGGCTTTGGCTAGGCTTAATCGGTCTGTTATCGACCGAATGGGTTTGGCGGCGAGTTTCGGGATTGGCATGACGAATCTCCTTTAGACGTACAAAGAGACAATGGCAAAACCTTCCAAAGATGTAACCGCTGCCGAACTGGCCATATTGGAGAAGCTGTGGGAGCACGAGCGTGCGACCCTGAAACAGCTTTCCAAATGGCTGTACGGTGCCGAAACGCCGTCGGATATTGCGACGGTCCAGAAACTGATTTCCCGGCTGGAAGCCAAGGGCTGTGTCGCCCGAGACCGCGACTGCTGGCCGCATCAATTCCAAGCCGCCATCGATCGCGATCACTTGATTTCACACCGGCTGCAAGCAACCGCCGACGAACTCTGTGACGGAACGATGTCCACCTTGCTGACGCACCTGGTCAAGTCGGCCAAGTTCAACTCGCGTCAACGAAAACGTCTCCGCAAGATTCTTGATGACTTGGATGCCGAATGATGGCCGTTGCCGCAGTGATCATCGGTAACCTTTGCCTGGCGTCGTTGATCGGCGTGTTGGCATGGACCGTCGGTCGCCATGGCCGACGCGCGGCGCTCGCCCATGCGCTGTGGGTCATGTTCTTCGTCAAACTGATCACTCCGCCGATCGTCTCGGTCCCACTGCCCATCCCCACATTCTTCCCCCGTCCCGTCGTTCAGGACGTCACCCCGCCGATCGCGTCCGCCACCACTCCCTTTCCCGACGACGCCGACGCGCAACCGGCGACCGACGACCACTTGGCCCCACACACCCTGGCCGCCGGCGGCGCTTCAGCCACCGCCGCCGGCTCAGCCACTCCAGTCGCACCTCACTCGGCTCTGTCGCGTTTCAACTGTCTGGTGTGCGCGTTGGGTGCGATTTGGTCAGGCGGATTTCTTGCGTTGGTCGCACACGGAATCATCCGGCTGGTTCGTTTCCGCAATCTGATCGGCGAGTGCGGCGTCGATGATGAGGAAGCGACCGCGACGGTCCGCGGGTTCGTGCAACGCGAGCGCCGCTGGCACTTCAGCCGACGCACCCCACGCGTCGTGCGGGTGTCTGTCCACGTCTCGCCGATGCTGTTCGGTTTCGCGACGCGGCCGATCATCGTTTGCCCCGAAGCGTTGTGGCAATCGCTCTCACCGTCGGATCGCCGATCATTCTTGGCGCACGAGACCGCACACTTTTTGCGACGGGATCATTGGGTGCGTTGGTTGGAATGGTCGGTCTCGGCGGTCTACTGGTGGTTCCCCGGAGTGTACTTCGCGCAAAAACAACTCGAACGACACGAGGAAGCATGTTGCGACGCCTGGGCCGTCAAGATCTTGGACACCAAGCCGCGTCATTACGCCGAGGCCCTGCTGCGCGTGGTGGACTTCATCAGCGATCACGAAGTCGGATTGCCGGGTTTTGCCAGCGGGATGCAACCGACCGCGACGTTGGAAGAAAGGCTGCGGTTGTTGATGCGGAACGAGCTGGATCATGCCGGCTCACGACTGCACACCTGGGGCAGCGGACTGGCCTGCGCCGCGATTTGGATGGTCCACCCCGAAGTCTATTCGTTGGAACTTTCACGCCAGTGGGTTCGGGTGACCGAGTCGGCCTCCGACCCGGAGAGGATGGCATCACCGTCACCGATCACGTCCGACCTGCCAAATCAGGATTGGGATGAACAACGATTGCCGGCGGCGCCGAGTGGGTTCTGGAACGCGGCACCGATCCGCGATTGGGGACGGTTTTCGTTTGACGTCTCGGGCTATCGCTTCTCCGCGATCGCCGGCGAGGGGTTTGTCATCGAGGGACCATCGGCCGATCCGCTTGCCTTTGACCGTCAAAGCTTGACAGCCATCGCCGAGATCCCGACCAGCGGACGGGTCATCATTGGTGATGCCCTGGGGAACGTTCGCTTGTGGGACTTGGCGGCCGGCATGCCGGTGTCCTTGCTCGGCCGGCATGCTGCCGATGTCACCAGCCTGGCCGTCACTCCCGACGGCGGCGTCTTTTCCGCCGATTCCTCCGGGACCGTGATCCGTTGGGAACTGCAATCCGGACGAACCCTCGCCCGCTGGACCAACACGAGTGCCGGACATGGAACGCCAAGCGGGTCTGTCGCCATCCAGTCCATCCGCTCGTCGGTCGACGGGCGATGGCTGGCCGTCCTGTCTGGCGACTGGCGGCAAGCGTCAGCTCCCAAGACACTACATCGATTGGACAGCCAGACGTTAACCGTCCACGCGCACTCTCAACTGCCACCCGATACGGCAGTGGTCGTACCGGATCAAAGTGGCCACTGGAGCGTCATCAGTTGGAACGGAACCATTCGATCGCTCGACGCTTCAGCGCCAATCCGACGGGTGGAAAAAGACTTTGTCTCCGCCCTCCTTCTTTCTCAGCACGCCGGCCTTGGCACAAGCGATCTCGACGACAGACTTCTCCCTTCGACGGACGTTGCGCAATGAAATCTGCACTCCTGTCAGCCATTGTCTTGGCCGCGTTCGCAGTCACGCCCGATCACACGATGGCACAAATCGGGAGTTCCGCCCAGTACGAAGCCCCTGAACTGAAACGACACTTCCAGAATCAGGCGGAGGCTTACAAGATAACCGCCGATGGACGACTGCTGACGCTCAACGAGCAGCCGCTGATGCAGTGGAGCAATCCGGTCCGTAGCCAGGAACAAGGCTCACTGTATGTTTGGATGCTCGCCGATCGCCCCGTCGTGTTGGCATCCATTTTCTCCTATCAGTACAACGAGCAGGTGTTCTGTCGCCACGAGCTTCAATCGGTATCCGACAAACGAATCTCCGCGGTGCTCGACGGCATCGAAGTCTGGTCACCAAAGACACCGGGTTTGAAACGGATTGCGATCACCGATGTCCCTACCCCGTCGAGTTCGCCGGCACGCCGCTTGGCACATATGCGGAGCATCGCCAGACAGTTCTCTGGAACGCTTCGGATCCCTGGCAAACAACCGGCTCAACTGGTGCTCAAACCGCAACCCGTCCTGCGTTATCTATCACCGGAAAACGGTATCGTCGACGGTGCCATCTTTTCGCTGGCCATCGCCACGGACCCCGAAATCTGGTTGATCGTCGAAGCGATCGAGAATCCATCGGGCGAAGCGAGTTGGTCCTATGCGGCCGTTCGCTCCCACTACCATCAGTTGGAACTGCAGCGAAACGGAACAACCGTCTGGTCGGCCCCGATGGTGATCGCGCTGCGAGATACGCGTGCCGCCCAACAACCGTTCGCCAGCGAGCCTTACTTCACCTTCCACACCCGTTCCCCCATCCCCGCGCCCGAGATGTTGCGATGAAAGTTCGAAGTTTGCCGTTGCAGGTTCTGTTGCTCGGTTGCTTCGCTGCGACGAGCATGATCGTCGCTGTCGGCGCCGCTGCCGCGGAAAGTGATGCAGAGGCTGCCGCCGCCACATCAGTCGCCCACCGTCGCATGCTGATCTGTTGTGGGCTGCCGGGTGATGATCGACATCGCGAGCAAATGACCGCAGCGATCGAGAGCCTGATCACGACCTCCCAAACCGTGCTCGGTGTACCGCCGGAACAACTGACGATTTTGGCCGGTGATGAAGTGATGCAATCCGCACTCCAACCGCTGCATTCAGAAACGGGAATCTGCACGCGAGACACGCTCGAGACCGCTTTGGCCGACGCAGCCAAGACGTTGAAACCGAGCGATGCGTATTGGGTCTTGATGATCGGTCATTCGCACCCCTACGGAGTGGAAAGCCAATTCAATGTGTCCGGACGCGACATCAACCAAAGTCAATTCGCACAGGCGGCCGCCGCAATCGAGTGCCGCGAACAAGTGTTCTGGTTGACTCAACCGTTGAGCGGGTTTTGGATCAAACCGCTGGCGCGTCCGGGACGCATCATCATGACCGCGACCGAAGCGGATCTGGAATTCACGGCAACGGAGATGCCGTATGCGTTGGCCGCAGTGCTCGACGGCAGCGCCGACACCCAAACACTGCACGACATCGACGGTGACGGAACGCTTTCCCTGCTGGACCTGTACTTGGCGACCAGCATCGAAATCACCGCACGTTTTCGCGCCATCGACCGACTGCAAACCGAACACGCCCAACTCGATGACAACGGAGACGGTCGAGGCAGCGAAGTCCAACAGCCCTACCTGCCGGTCGAACCGGACGAAGAAGAGGTTGAAGAAGACGGGGAAGAGGAAGGGGAGGAAGACGAGTCCGATGCGGACGATGCCCCAGCGGCCGAACCCGCCCCGGCCCCCAAGCCCGCGCTCATTCAGAGTCACAATTTGGACGGATTCCGAAGCCGCTACGTCC
>NZ_JBFHKV010000421.1:0-6597 GCF_041595215.1 Stieleria sp.
AAGATCACCCGCGCCCTGATGGAAGAAGAGGAACTCGATGAGCAACAGATCACGGACCTGATCGGCGAATCGATTCAGCAGAAGATGAAGTCGGAGGAAGAGCCGATCCCCGGGACCGTGTCCTCACCGGAAGTCAACGATCCGGGGGTTTCGAATCCCGTCGTGAATCGTGACGAATGAATTTAAGCTCCGCCCGTAAGAAAGCAACGAAACTTCGCCTGCACCAGGTCGAGTACACGCTGGTCGTGTGCATGGATCGCAAGACCGCCAAGTGCTGCGGGGGCAAGGCGATGGAGGAAACGTGGCGGCACATCAAGCACTGCTGCAAGCTGCGTCGCAAGGCCGGCCAATCCGTTGTCTTGCGGATCAAGGCGGGCTGCATCGGCGTCTGCAAGGGAGGTCCGATTGTCGGCGTGCTGCCCGATGGAATCTGGTACGGTGACTGCACGCCGGAGATCATTGACCGGATCTTTGACGAACACCTCGGTCAAGGATCCGTCGTCCAGTCCCACGTGATTGCCGCCCCTTCATAAGCGGGCAATCGAGGCGGGCTGGACGTTCAGTCCTCACTCGGGCTTTTCCTCTTTTGCAACGATGCAAAACACGCATCCCGCAATCGCGAAACTGGGGACCGTCCACTTGAGAATCGATCCGTAAACCGGATGCCAGAATTCGGCTTCCGAGCTGATTCCGTTGTCGCGGTCGGGTTGTCGCAGTCGCCTGGACCGCGAATCGTCTCCTTGGTGGTCCGCCGCCTGCATGCGAAATCCGTCTCGCCAACTTGCAGGGGCCAACGGAGACAAGATGCCGGCGGTGCTGACGATGATCAAATACAGGGACAAGAACATTCCCAGGATCAGCCCCAGCAAGAGCCCGATCCCGCCTGCACGCAACGTTCGAATTGATTTCGCCTTCAATCCGATTGGGGCGGCGAGAGTCTCGGGGCCTGCTGAGCCGAGTGACGATTCGGGGTCGGTCGCGTCATCGTCGTCGCTATCGTCATCCTGTTCGGAAGTCTTATCTTCGTCCGCTGCCCTGATCGACTTCTTGAACGACGAGACGCTCTGAATCAAACCGACCAGGAAACCGACGAACCAACCCGCGGCGGGCAGGACGTCCGCAATTTGCTTGGTCGGCAGGGAAGTAAAAGATCCGATCAACCAAGCGATGACGCCGAGTTGCGAGAACACGATCACACCCAAGACAGATCCCAGCGAGATGAGGAAGATCGCCCGGCCCGACTGCCAGATGACCTCGATCAGTCGACCGATCCAGTCCCGATTTGACGCGGTTTCGGCATATGGGATTGGAATGGGTTTCATGGCAAGTCCTTCAACGTCGACGATCTGCACGCTCTGTAGGCATCAAGGCTCAAGAAACCGGGCGCGCTCCGGCCACAGCGACACTGCGGTGAACCGATGGCATCGCGTTCTTTCCACGTCGATCTTTGCACCGTTTGTGTCAAGATTTCCCACTGCCTCGTCGTTGACGTGACTCGGCCCTCCGCGGCAGTTAAGTTGGTAGGCGTACCGTCTGCGTCTCGTGAATCCCCGAATCGATCAAAGACCTGCCATGAAATCAATCGTTTCCGCCCTGGGCATTCTGGCCTTGATGGGCCTCTCCAACGCCAGTGTGGCGGATGAAGCATCGGCCCGTCGAGTCGGCGAAAAGCCGAACGTGATCTTGATCATGGCCGATGACGTCAGTTGGGAAGCGTTCAGCTGCTACGGAGCCGAAGATTATTCTACCCCGCACATCGATGCCCTGGCCGCCGATGGAGTCCGTTTTACTCATTGTTACTCCACACCGATTTGTACGCCCAGTCGCGTCAAGCTGATGACGGGCAAATACAACTTTCGCAACTACACGCACTTCGGCTATCTGGACCCGAACGAAAAGACGTTGGGGCACTTGATGAAGTCCGCCGGCTACAAGACAGCGATCGCCGGGAAATGGCAACTCAACGGTCTGTACAACCAACTTCCGGGTCATGACGATCCGACCCGCCCCCAAAAAGCAGGCTTTGACGAGTCGTATCTGTGGCAGGTCACAACGGGAAAGCAAATCAATCAGGGCGGAGGCGAACGCTTCTGGAGTCCTCCGCTGGAACGCAACGGCCGGATGCAAAGCGTTGACGAGAACCTGGGAAAGTATGGACCGGATTTGCTGTGTGATTTCATCTGCGACTTCATGCGCGAGAACCAGCGGGATCCATTTTTTGTCTACTACCCGATGATGCTGGTGCATGACCCGTTCGTCAAAACACCGGATACGATCGGCGATGACCCGCGAACCCAAGCTGCCAACAAACCGCCCAAAGACAAAGCGGCACGAAAGGAAAACTTTGTCGCCATGGTCGAGTACATGGACAAGATTGTCGGTCGAATCGTCGATCAGGTCCGCGCACTCAACCAGCTTGAAAACACGATCATCCTCTTCACCGCCGACAACGGAACCAACACCTCGATCAGTTCACGATGGAACGGTCAAATCATCAAGGGTGGCAAGGGCGGGATGACCGACATGGGGACCCATGTTCCGATGGTCGCCTCGTGGAAGGGAACGACACCGCCGGGGTTGGTGCTCGATGATCTGATCGAGTTCACCGACCTCTATCCGACCCTGGCCGCCGCAGCCGGAATCGATCTCGGCCGCGAAGATCCGATCGATGGACGCAGTTTCTTGCCGCAGCTTCAAGGCGACAAAGGCAATCCGCGGCAGTGGGTGCTGTGTCACTACCAACCGTATTGGAATAAGACGCCGGGGCAGTTCGTTCGCACCCAGGATTTCAAACTGTACCGTGACGGGCGTTTCTACAACGTCCCAGTCGATCTAACCGAATCGAAGGACCTTGGCCAGAGCAACTTGGCGTCGCGGGTAGGACAGGTTCGGCAGCAGCTCGTCGGTGTGATCGAGCAATGCCCACCGGCGCCGGTCGGCCGCGGCAGCCGGGACACCGAATCACGCCCCATCTATCCGGACTGGAAGAATTTGGTCGACCCGAATGATTGATTCATGCACGATGTGCCGGAAGGGTTGACGCAATTGCGTCGCACTGTCTTTCAGGGAATCGTCATTCAAGAAATCGATCATCGCCTGCGTGTCGTATTGGTTCTCAAGTCGATGGATCAATCCGCCGCGGATTTCGAAGTGGAAATTCACCCAAATCCGAGGGCTGGTTTGACCGCACCGGATGAGGATCTCGTCGAATCTGGCGGTGACCCCGTGATCGGCCACCAAATACCGTGGTGACAATGGATGTCCTGGGTCTCGGGTAAAGAGGCCGAAGAAGCGATCCAGCCAGACTTGAAATCCTTCCTTGCCCGTTTCTGCGACGAACAGCGGATGGCAGGAATTCCCCGCCGATCGAAACGTAAAGTTATCGGCGAGCAATTCTGCGCAATGATGAAGCACTGCAGCGGCATGTTTTTCGAAGGATTCCATGAACCGTTTGCAGGTGAGCAGTTCATCAAACAACAGGTCGCCGGTTTGGACGTCGGCGCCCCTTTCCCGAAGTGCTTGGACGATGTCCTCGATCGCCGCACCGGACAATCGTCCGACGGATTCCGCTTTGCGAATCAAGCGTGAGGAGTAGCCGGCCACTGCGGCGAGTGCCGTTTGGCTCAAACCGACTTTGGCACGCAGTGTTCGTAGTCGGTCGGCACGGATGCGGTAAGAAGTATGATCCAACAATGTCATCGCGGACGCCTTCTTGAAGGTGGGCCAGAAACGGTCGTGAGTGACGCATGGCAGGCAGCCCAACGTCGAATTATCGCGGGGGCCGTGTTCGGCCACAAGGGGCGCCGTGCCACGTTCTTGGAAATCCGACCGGCGGTAAACCGTTCCTCTACCGTTCCTATTCTGCGTCTTGGAGATCTCAACGCGATCGATATGATCATCGCACGAAATAAGATCCCGATCCGGTCAGGCGAACGGTGGTATAGAATCGTCGGTCGGATTTGGGCGGTTGATCTCCCTTCCTCCCTCCCTCCCTTTGATCTGCGATGCGACGCATGCACCGGATCGGCACGCTGCAAGGACAACCGTCAACGATTCGCTCACGCCGTGCATTTACGTTGATCGAACTGGTCGTGGTCATCACCGTCATGGGCATCCTGGTGGCATTGCTGTCATCTGGGGTGCAAGCGGCGCGTGAACAGTCACGGCGTGTCACGTGTTCGAATCATCTGCGTCAGCAAGCGTTGGCGTTGCACCTGTTCCATGACCTTTCCGGCAGCCTGCCGTTTGGAAACGATCGCGGCGAAGGCAGGAACCAATCGTGGGCCTCCGCGGTGCTTGGTCAACTGGAACGGTCCGAACTGGCTGTACAGTGGGACCGGAAAAAAGCATGGAACGATCCGGCTCGAAATCAGCAATTGTCCGAGACCGTGTTGCCGGTTTTGCGCTGTCCCTCGTCCGTCTGGGATTTCCCTGGGGACACGGATTATGCGGGCGTGATGGGAAGCGCACTTGCCAGCGGGCATTCCCTGACTGGACTGGATATCAACAACGGCGTGTTGATCGGGTCCTCGCCCCAGCGACGGTCGCCGATTCGGCTGACTGAGATCGTCGATGGGACCAGCCAAACGATGCTGATCGCAGAAGTTGTCGATCGCATGCCAGCTGAACACGGGCTTTGGGCAGACGGCCGCAACGCGATATCTCATGACAACGGCGGCATCAATGTCGACGCCAGTGGCGAAATCTTCAGCCGTCATCCTGCCGGGGCGCAAGTCGTCTTTGCCGACGGTTCGGTGCACTTTTTGACGGAGTCGATGGACACGTCACTGATCGGTGCATTGTGTTCTCGTAACGGTCGTGAAGTCATACCGGCGATTGATTAACTCACTTGCAAGGAGATCTTGAAAGACATCCTATTGCGTTTTTCGTGTGTCCGAGACAGTTCAACTTTTTCATTCAGAGAGAAATTCCCCCAATGTTTAAGAATGTTGTTTTGACGATGGCACTGGTCGCTGCACTCGGTTCGGTCGCTGAAGCAGGCGGCAGCAGCAAGTCGAACGGTTCCATTCGGTTTACGAATACCTCATCGACTCGAATCGGTCTGGTCGCGGTCGACCCCAGCGCCTCGCTCCAGGCGGCGACGACCGCGCGCGAGTTTACGGCCCGGGGTGGCAAGATTCTCAACCCCGGCGAATCGACGGAGTTCAAGAACCTGAGAACCGGTTCGCACACGGTCGCGACGACACTGGTTGCTCCGGGAACGACGTCTGTGAACGTTTCCGCATTCACCGTCACGACGGTGTCGGTCGCCAAAGGCAAACGGACGCAGATCAACCTCTAGTTGCACAACCCAAGCGTCGTGGGGCTGGCGGGATGGATTAAAAAACCATCCCGCAAGCCCTGTTTTTCGCTGCATTCCATGTCCAGCTCGCTCGTTTCCTCCCCCTTTCTGATCCTGCTGTCGGCGTTGCTGATGGCAGTCGCCTGGCTGGTCCCGCTGGCCGGTCCACTCAATTCGCTCGGCTGGGTGATCTTGATTCGGATGGCGATCGTGCGACATCGCAAGGCAGCCGGCCGTGTCACCGGGCTCAGCGGCTTGATCCATCTGTTGATCGCCTTTCACTGGGCCGGACGAACGATCTACGAAACGACCCATCTGGGCGTGTTCGGTTCGATCGTCGGTTTCCTGCTGTTTCTCGGTTGGGAGGCGCTGCCGTTCTATGGATTCGGAGTGGCCGCGTCGACACTCTGGCGGCGCGGACCAAACTGGATCTTTCTGCTCGTTCCGATCTGGATTCTGGCGGAGCGGTTTTGGCCGAAGGTGTTTGCCTGGTCGATCGCGCACACCTATTTGGACTATCCGCCGTTCATCCAGCTGGCCGAGGTGGCTGGCACTTCGGCGGTCGCCGCGTTGGTGATGCTGTTCAACGTCACGGTTGTTTACGGGTCGGTTTTGATTTGGCCCGACCGAATGGCCGCATCGGCAGCGCCTCGCTGGAGGTCGTTGGCCGCGGCCAGCGGTTTGGTGGCCGCGTGTTTGATTTGGGGAGTGGTGCGCGAGCATCGCATCGCGGCGATGCAAACCACCGGCGCTCGACTGCGGGTCGCGATCGTGCAGGTGGATCCGACCGTGGTGGGAGCCATCGAGCGTCTGCGTGAATTGTCCGATTCCGTTGACGGTCCGGTTGATCTGTTCGTTTGGCCCGAGTCGGCGCTCGGGATCTATCACTCTTCGCTGCAAGACTTTCGCGATGAACAACGAACGACGGAGCTTTCCGAAGCCCCCAACCCCGCGCTCGATCCCTACTCCAACAATCGCTCGCATTTATTGGCCGGAGGAAAAACGTACGATGAAGGGGGGCGTGATCGCGGGCCTTATCGAAACTGTGCCTTCCTGATCAATTCCGAGAAACAGATCGTCGGTCGCACGTCCAAACGGACCTTGATGCCGATCGGTGAGTATGTGCCGTTGGAACGTTTGGTTCCTTGGTTTCGCGAGTGGCTGGCCGTCGACACCGATTAGATTCCGGGCGTAGATTATGCTCCGTTGCAGCTGTCTACGGGAGTCAAGATCGGCGTGACCGTCTGCTATGAAGACACCGACCCGGCGATCGCGTCGGCGAATGTTCGTTCGGG
>NZ_JBFHKV010000422.1:0-6587 GCF_041595215.1 Stieleria sp.
CTGCACACCAGCGCACGTTGGTGTCCAGCCTTCAGGCGCATCCCCACGCGCTGCGAAGCAGCAAGACGGGGCGGCTGAAGCCTGCACACCAGCGCACGTTGGTGTCCAGCCTTCAGGCGCATCCCCACGCGCTGCGAAGCAGCAAGACGGGCGGCTGAAGCCTGGCCACCAGCGCGTGGTGCATCTTCACTTCAATTTACTTCCATTGCCCAACGCGACCGATAGACTCGCTATCATGGCTTGAGAAGCACCAAACCCGACGATGGAGCACTCCGATGCTGACACCTTTTCATCTGGCCATCCAAGTCCGCGACGTTGACGAGGCGCGTGAGTTTTACGGGGTCAAGATGGGGCTGGCTGAAGGGCGAAGCGACTCGGCATGGATCGACTTCAATCTGTTCGGCCATCAGTTGGTCACCCATCTCAATCCTGCCTTGGGACAAAATGGTCGGGTGGCCAAGCATCATAATCCGGTCGATGACCATGCGGTGCCGGTGCCACATTTCGGCGTGGTGCTGGAGGTCGACGTGTGGAAGCCATTCGCGGAGCGTGTCGCCAGCTTCGTGGACGAGTTCATCATCGAGCCCCACGTCCGATTCAAGGGTCAGCCGGGCGAACAGCACACCATGTTCTTCGAGGATCCCAGTGGGAACGCGTTGGAATTCAAGGCGTTCGCGGATATCCAATCCCAACTGTTCGCCACCGACTGATGCAGATGATTTACCGAGCACTACTGCCACTGCTTGTTCTCACGAGCCAACTCGCCGCCGCTGAACTCCAGTGGATCCGGGTCAGCGACGACGGGCAGACGTTCGTCCGTGCGGAATCCGGGACTCCGTTTATTCCGTGGGGCTTCAATTACGACCACGAAGGTGACGGCAAACTGCTCGAAGACTATTGGGACGACCAATGGCCCACCGTGGAAGCCGCATTTGGCGAGATGAAAGCGCTGGGCGCGAACGTGGTTCGCATCCATCTCCAGTTCGGACGGTTCATGGAAAGCCCGACGGAGCCGCGGCAACATTCACTCGACCAACTCGCCCGTCTGGTTCAATTGGCCGAGCAAACCGAGCTGTACCTCGATCTGACCGGGCTGGGCTGCTACCACAAACAGGACGTGCCCGCCTGGTATGACACGCTCAGCGAAGAGGACCGTTGGGCGGCGCAAGCGGTGTTCTGGGAAGCGGTTGCGAAGACCTGTGCGACAAGCCCCGCGATCTTTTGCTACGACCTGATGAACGAACCGGTCGTGCCCGGAGGCGACAAGCGGCGCGACGATTGGCTGGGACCGGGTTTCGGCGGCAAGCACTTTGTGCAGTTCATCACTCTGGATCGAAACAACCGCAATCGTCCGGATGTGGCACGAGATTGGATCCGCAAATTAGTCTCGGCGATCCGCAAGCACGATAAACAGCACTTGGTCACCGTCGGTCTGGTGCCGTGGAGTTTGGACCGCCCGGGGATGACTTCGGGATTTGTTCCCGAAGCGATCGCCGACGAACTGGACTTTATCGCCATGCACATCTACCCAGAATCCGGCAAGGTGGCCGAGGCGATCGAGACGGTCAAGGGATTTGCAGCGGTCGGTAAGCCCGTCGTCATCGAAGAGACCTTCACGTTGAAGTGTGGTGCCGACGAACTGGAACAGTTCATCGATCAATCTCGGCCCTACGCGACGGGCTGGATCGGATTCTACTGGGGAAAGACGCCGGATGAAATCCGGCCGGCCAAGACGATCCCCGAGGCGCTGACGTTGGGTTGGCTGGAATTGTTTCAAAAGAAACGCGACGAGATCGTTGGACAGGCGGCCTCGTTTCTCCGCAACGGCGTTACCGCTCATCGAGGCAATTCAGGAAGCTTTCCCGAGAATACGATACCGGCATTGGAAAGCGGAATCGATGTCGGCGCCGACTGGATCGAGTTGGACATCTTTCGCACCCGAGACGGACAACTCGTTGTCATTCATGACCAGACCACCAAACGTGTCGGCGACCAAGATCGCGTCGTCGCTGAATCCACTTATCAGCAGCTTTCGAAAATTGACGTGGCCACCGATTTTCGGCGACGGAACGGCAAGAGTGTCGAGGAATGCCCGGTCGAGCGGATTCCGTTGTTGAAAGAGGTGTTGCAGCGGGTCATGACGCAGAACCGGACTCGGGTTTCGATCCAGCCCAAGATGGATTGTGTCGCAGACGCGGTGGCGTTGATCAAAGAGATGAACGCCGAGCGATGGGTCGGGTTCAATGATGGAAACCTCGATTACATGACCGAGGTGAAACAACTTGACCCGACGATCCCCGTGTTCTGGGATCGCGGCAAGGAAACGGACATCGACCAGGACATTACGATCGCACAGCGACACGGCTTTGAAGCATTGGTGCTCCATCACGAAGGCGTCACCGCGGAGAAGGTGCAAAAAATCAAGGCGGCCGGGATCACTGTCGGTGCCTGGAGCGTTAACGATCCGGAGACGATGAAACGCCTACTCGAGCTCGGCGTCGAACGGATCTACACCGACCATCCGCAATTGCTGCTTTCGCTGATTGCGGAATAACGGACCAATGGATCGTGTTCCATCCCCTTGGTTCACACCGTGTGACGAACATCATCACTCCGCCGTCGCCCAGCCGTGACCGGTTGGGATGATCGGCCGGTCGGCGCGCACGTTGGGAATCTCGCCGAGTGGCGCCAAGGTTTGTTCCCAGGCTTGGTGTCGCAGCGCCATTTGCTTGACGACCTCTGAATGCTCTGACGCGATGTCGCGTTTCAATCGTGACTCAGCTGACTCAGCTTCAGCGGGAATTCCTTGACCGCTTTTCCACTGTTGTCGACGCATTTGAACGTCATCACGGGATCATCTGGGCGCAGGTCGAAGTGAAGTTGCCCCCAAAAGTTGCCTTGATTGTAAGACCAGACGGCGTTGGGGAAGGTTTGGTGTGTGTGTTGATTCGTCACTTTTGCGGACACAAACTCATACAGCGGATAGCCTCGCGGACGTTCAATTTTCCAGATGTCCGAACGGTGACGGTCTCCGGAGATCAGAATCACGCCATCGATCTTGCGGTCATTGATCAAGTCAAAGATCTCGTCGCGTTCGGCCCGCGCCCAGGTACCGGCCCATGAATCCTTGCCGTCTTTATCGGCACCGTCGGACCACATCGTTCCCGACGCGATGACTTTGAACTTGCCTTTTGCATTGGCCAATCCATCGAGCAGCCATTGTTTCTGGTCCGGCCCCAACATGGTTCGGTCCCCTTTGTCGCGGTAGAAACGTCCGTCGGTCATGAAAAAGTCGACGTCTCCGAGTGAGAATGAATGCCACGTGCCTGGCATTTCGCGACCACCGCCGTAATGTGGATTGTTCCAGTTCTGGGCAAAGACCTTCCAATTGGGGCGTTTCCAAGCCGCGTCCAAACCGGCCCCGCCGGAGGAATCATTCATCGCCATGTCGTGGTCGTCCCAAACGGCGTACATGCCAACGCCTGCGATCAGTTCGCGGTAGGCCGGGCTGAGGCATCGACGGTAATAGAACAACCGTTGCGCTCCGCGGCGATTGACGACATCGATATAAACGTTGTCACCGAGACCCAAGTAGGCCAAGGGTCTCGATTTGGCCATGTTGTGCCAGGCGAATTCATTCGGCGGGACGTAACGTGATCCCGAGCCGAACGTCACGTGGAAGTCAACGTCTTGCCCCTTGTCCGGTGCCGTCCGGAATTTGAACGTCGGGGATTGGATCGTGCGGCCATCGATGTTGACCGTGTAGGCGTAGTCGGTGAAGGGTTGCAATCCCGACACGGTCATGACGGCCGTGAAGTCATCTTCGGCGGCAGTCTGAACCGTGTCGGACATCTGCGCCCCGACGCTGATTTGAACCCGCGCCGGCCCCGCGGTGCGAACCCAGAACTTCGCCGACGTCGGCTTGAGGTCGCCGAGCATGGGCCCGTTGAACAGTTTCAGGTCGTGCTTTTCCACCAAGTTGACGAACTCGGGTTCGCTCAACAGATCCGCCATCCCGCCTTCTGCGCCGAATCGTCCGGTTTGTCCCTTCGGATCGCTGCCGTAGAAGGCGTCGATCAGGTAGGGATCCAGATCCAACATGACCGGATCCTGCTCGCCCTTGGTCAGAGGTTCTTTCGCCCAAGCAGACATGCCTGCGGTCAGCAGCAGCGTCGCGATGAAGGTGGTCAGGGGCGTTGTCCATGGATTTATTTTCATCGGTTCTCCTTCGATGGTGGGGTCCAGATGCCAGACATTGTAGGCCACGGGATGTAACAGTTCACCCGTTGCTCCGCTTGGCTAGGCAGAACCACACCGGAGCGTGTGGGAACAGACCCTTCCAACCACTTGCCGAGATCTGAGATGCTCTGCCGATTCGCCACCGCGTTTTCCTTGTTTGCCCTGTTCGGAACCTTCGCCACCGCTGCTGAATTTCGAGACGACACCAAGGTCGCGACGAAAACTGCCCCCGTGGTGTCCCGCACCGCCGAGAGTTTGGCGACGGTCGACCAACAAATCTGGATCGATCCCGTCACCGGCGAAGTCCACACCAAGCCGGTCAAAGTACCGACCAAGACCAGCGGTGGAGGAACGCTGGCGTTGCCGTCGGATTCGCCGGAACCAGAACAGGAGCCTCAATCGCTCTACGATCATTTTGACCCCGCCGATGGCAGCAAGGCGATGCTCAACGCCTACTTGCTGGCACAATTGAGCATGACCGTTTACAGCGACGCGACCAGTGAAGCCGCCTTTGAAGAAGACTTGATCGACCGACTTGATCCGCAGGGCATCGAAGAGGGCAACATTGACGTCATCATGAACGACGACACCGGAACCGAAGCGGCGGCGTTCACCATCGGCGATACCCTTGTGATCGCCTTCCGCGGCACCAGCAGCGAAGGGACCAACAACATCAATCCCTACGTCGATGCCACGACCGACTTGAACGATGATCCCTGGCCGATCGAAATCAACAACAAAAAATTCTTCGTGCACCTCGGGTTTTGGGACAGTGTCGATTCGGTTTACCCCTGGGTGCTCGCTCGCGCCTTGGACGCGCATGCCAGCGGAAAGAAGGTTTGGTTGACCGGTCACAGCCTCGGTGCGGCTCGGGCCACGTTGGCCGCGACACGGCTGCACTATTCCGACGAGATTCCCGTCGATGGATTGATGACGTTCGGATCACCCAAAGTCGGCGACGAAAACTTTGCAGCGTTCTGTCACGACAAGGGGGCCGACGATTGGAGTCTGCAACAGGTCACGACACGGTTTGTCGTCAGCGGCGATCCGGCGACGACGTTTCCGGAAAAGGAACAAATCGGAATCAACTTTCTCACCGGATGGGTTTACTACCAACACATCGGCCGAACGATCACGATCTTCCCGTTTGACAATGGTGGCGATTTCATGATCATTCCCGGCGAAACCAACTTCACTCCGACGGCGGCTCAGTGGATCGGCTTCCTCAGCGGTGCCGGCCATAGCGAACACATGTGGTACGACGACGCACTCCTTGAAGAGGTCCGAGAGGACGACCAATTCAACGCGATCGAAGCGATGGTGATGGAGCACGAAGCAGTCGCCCAGTGATTCCGACCAACCACATCGATTGCGACCGTTCACCTCGGCCCGGCGTTTCGGGCCGAGGTGTTGGACAGATTGTCGTTAGATGCCATTTTGTCGCGGTCGCAACACGACAAAATGTCTCATGCCACGTGGCGGCGGCGGGAATCGGACGGCCGCGTCCTCGGCTCACATGCTCCACTCAGACCGAGTTCGCTCCTTCGAATGGCGACCTCTTTGGGGGCATCAATGCCGACTGAAACGCGGTTTCCCTTGATCGCCGTGATGGTTAGCACAATTTCATCACCAATTTGAATTCGCTCGTTCTCTTTCCGTGAAAGCACCAACATGTTTCGTCCCCTGAATGGTTTTGACGTGAAGTGTGCCAACAGCGTCTGAGCTGTCGCGTGTTGACTCTGCCGGATGCAACGTTTGTGCCAATCAGCTGATTCTGGTTGCCCATCCGCTTGGCAAGTCTTCATTGCACGCCAGCGGACCTTCGGCAGGAGTCAACGTTTTTCGACGGTCAACGCGATTGATCGTTGAAGACGTCCCAGGTCAGCCACAACATGGCAAGGCCCACACCCAGGTAAGTCCAATCGAACAGTAAGCTGGCGTGCATCCAGGGCCAGGCGAACGCCAGGTCGAGCGAGCAGAGGACGATCAGCCCACTGGCGACGAGAAACGACAGGATCGTGAACGACTTTTCACGGGTGAAACCGCTGAAGAATCTCCCTAATCGGGATTTGCGTCGTCGCGACGTCGGTCGGGTTGACGTTGCGGGTGCCCCGGTTGCAACCGCCGCGGCGTCGGGGCGATTCGATCGATCCCATGTCGGTTTGATCGCGTGTCGCCGCGGCTGGCGGGCATCGTTCTCGCGGGCGCGACGCTCACTTCGGCGCGGCCGCCGCGTTCGCTCGGTAGATGAAGACCGGTGGGTGCTGTGTCGTGGTTGATCCAATGTAGCGGGCATGAAAGGTTCCTCCGTTTGATCGACGGGAAACGTTCATGCCGCAGAGTATGCA
>NZ_JBFHKV010000423.1:0-6585 GCF_041595215.1 Stieleria sp.
AGGTGATCGAGACTGACGGATCGATTGAAATTCGCGAGTATCCGGACCTGATGCTGGCCGCCACCGATTCGAAAATGGATTCGCAAGGCCGTGACGGCAGCTTCATGCGGTTGTTTCAATACATCAGCGGAGCCAACGAGGCGGAGCAGAAAATCGCGATGACAACGCCTGTGTTTATGGAGGGTGAAATCGGCGAGTCGGACGTTTCGATGGGGTTCGTGATGCCGAAGGAGGTCGTCGCCGCGGGCGCACCCAATCCGAAGGGTGAAGGCGTCAAGCTGCGTGAACGCAAGGGCGGACGATTCGCGGTGATTCGCTTTTCCGGTCGATTGGACTCCAAGCTTGCCAAGGAACAGGAATCGAAGCTTCGAGGCTGGATGGAGTCCCGCGGTCTTGAAGGCGAAGACTCGGCAGAAGCGGCCGGCTACGATCCACCGTTCACGCCGGCGGCACTGCGACGCAACGAGATCTTGATTCGGCTGGTGTCCAGCGAGGACTGATCACTGAAACTGCGATCCCCGTGACAGTTGATAGCCGCGTTGAAATTCTTCACCGGTCATCTCGCGTTTACCGGCCGGACAGAGGCTGTCGATTCGCAACGGGCCGTCGCCGGTCATTACCACCAATTCCTTGCTGCCGGTCAGTTGCCCGGGCTGCAACTCGCCGGTCGGTTCGTCAACCGGGGTGACCTTTAGGATGGTCAATCGTAGCGGCGGCTTGTTCTCGCGGACTTTGATCGTCGTGAACGCGATCGGCCAAGGTTGCATGCCACGCACCAGACAATCGATCTCTCGACGGCTTCGTCGCCAGTCGACTTGTGCTTCCTGTTTAGTCAATCGCGGCGCCTTGGTGGCCAACGTCGCGTCTTGGACTTCACCGATCGTCGACTCACCGTCCCAACGCGAAAGTTCGTCGATGCTTTGCATCACCAGCTCGACGCCGAGTTGCGAAAGTCGCTCTTCGAGTTGCCCGGCGGTTTCCTGATCGGAGATGACGGTACGACGAGTGGCCACGATGGGTCCGCCATCCAACTTGGGCGTCATATGGATCACGCTGACGCCGGTTTCGCGATCACCGTTGAGCAGCGCTCGCTGGACCGGGGCGGCACCTCGGTAGGCGGGCAACAGCGATCCGTGCAAATTAATTCCGCCCAACTTCGCCACCGCCAACGCGTCGGGTTTCAGGATTTGGCCGTAGTCACAAACGACCAACAGATCGGGCTGGAGGGATTTGAGTTGCGCGATCGCCTCGGCGTCGTTGATACTGACCGGATCCAGAATCGGTAGCTCATGCTGCGAGGCCCAGGTTCGCACGGGAGCCGGCGGAGGTCCCTTGCGGCTCTTGGTCGGCGGTTCGGGTTTGGTGACGACGGCCAGCAGCGTGTGATCGGAACGACGAATGGCTTCGAACGAGGGAACGGCAAATGGACCGGTTCCCATGGTGATGATACGCACGATGATGCTCTCTTTCAGAAAACGCTGATTCGACTCAGCAGTATTTATTCGTCCATTCGGCCAACCGTGCGACCAGCTGGTCATCCGGCGGAATCGATCCGGTCGCCTGCTTGGAGCGAAAATCGGTTTCCAACTCGTCGATGCCGGCTTCCAGTTCCTGCGCCGCGTGTTCGCCCATGCGATCGAAAAACAGGGTCCCGTCCAGGTGATCGATTTCGTGCAAGAAAACGCGAGCCAGAAAACCTTCCAGCGTGGTTTCGATGGGATTGCCTTTCAGGTCGTACGCGCTGATGCGGATCGATTTGGGGCGAATCACGTCTCCGGTCAGTCCCGGCAGTGACAGGCACCCCTCTTCGCCCACTTCGCTGCCCTTCGGCCGACTGACTTCGGGGTTGACGACCACGAACTCTTCGCCACTGCCCTTTTCGCCGGTGGGATTTGCGACAAATAGTCTCAGCGGCAGATCGACTTGGTTTGCCGCCAGCCCCACACCGCGGGCCTCGTACATCAAATCCAGCATCTCGTCAGCAATTTTTCGCAATCCGGCGTCAACACGCTTGATCGGCTTGCTGACATAGCGAAGCGTGGGATGCGGGTAGTAGATGATTTCGAGCGACATGACAGGCCACAAGGAAGCGATGGCAAGGTAAATCGGGTTGGATCGCAACGATCGAGCGTTTCGGCGACGGCTGCTGCCACTAAGATGACCGATTTGCGGAGGTTTGTCATTCGGGCTTCGCCGGTATCCCTGGCCCCCTCTCGACATTTTGCCGTCGTTCGGCCACGATCGTGACAATCGATCGCAACTCCATTTGCGATGGAAGACGCAGTGCTGACGGTAGCCGGCTTCGTGCTGGCAAGTTCGTGTCAGGCCCCGTCTCGGCCGACCTGGAAACCTCGCTGGTCCGAGGACTTTGTCAATCGCGTCCCCCCCGTCCCACGATCCGCCGACCGCTGTTTTCTGCCCATGGACTATTCGCCGAACCAAGCTGCCGCCGAAATCTGGGACGGGCTGCGATCTGACCCACTGGCCCGTGTCCAGTTGCATCGCGTTGCCGAAGCGACCGTGTTGGATTTTGGTGTGGAATCGCCGGGCTCGATTCGAGCCGGCGTACTGTTGGCGCGAGCCTGTATGGGCGGACTCGGTCAGGTTTCGGTCGTCCCCTGCGACCGAGCCAGCTACGGCGTTGCCAACGCCGTCTTTGTCGAAACCGACGCGCCCCGCGTCGGTTGTCTGGGCTGCCAATACGCGGGCTGGCCGGTTCAGTCCGACGACTACTTCGCGATGGGCAGTGGTCCGATGCGATTGTTGCGGGGCAAGGAAAAGATGCTGATCCAACAGGAGCTCGGCGACGAGGGATCTGATTCAGCCTGCGGCATTTTGGAGTCCGACAAACTGCCCACGGTCTCTGCGATTGAAACGATTGCCGGGGACTGTGGCGTGGCACCAAAGTCGGTGACCGTCGGGGTGGCGTCGAGCACATCGATCGCTGGTTCGATCCAAATTGTCGCCCGCAGCGTCGAAACGGCGATGCACAAACTGGACGATCTGGAATTCGACGTTCGATCGGTGATTTCGGCGACCGGCTCGGCTCCGTTGCCGCCACCGGCCGAGCGTGGCAACACGATCGCGGGGATCGGTCGAACCAACGACGCGATGCTCTACGGCGCCACGGTTTCGTTGTGGGTCGATTGCCCCGACGAGTCGATCGAAGCGATTCTGGACAAAATCCCCAGTTCGGCGTCGACGGACCATGGCCGACCCTTTGCCGAGATCTTCGCCCAATACAATCACGATTTCTACGCGGTCGACCCGTCGCTGTTCAGCCCGGCAGTCGTCTCGATTCATAATCTCCGCACCGGGCGGACCTTCACCTCCGGACGAATCGTGACGGAGATTTTGCGAGAGTCCTTCGGCACATGAGCGGCTCGCCGGTCGCGTCGCGACGCCTGTTGATGCTCGGCCCGGACACTGGATGGCACGCCGAACGACTTCGCGAAGCGGCATGTCGGCATGGCCATCGCTTGGAGATCGCGCCGTGGGAATCGATCGCCGCACGCGTCGGTGATGATCAACCGCCGGTTTCGCTTCTGTCGGACCGACAGCAGCTTTCCGATTTCGACGCGATCCTGACGCGAACGATGCCGGCCGGCTCGATGGAACAGATCACCTTTCGTCTGGCGGCGCTGCATGCGATCGCCGACCGCGTGACGCCACATCGCACCGCCATCGTGAATCCGCCGCGTGCGTTGGAGTGGTCGATCGACAAATTTGCGTGTTTGGCAAGGTTGGCCGGTGCCGGATTGCCGACCCCCTCGACACGTGTCGTACAATCACGCCGTGAAGCAATGCAGGCGTTTGAAGAATTGGGCGGTGACTGTGTGGTCAAGCCGATCTTCGGAGGCGAAGGCCGCGGCGTGATGAGGATCCGTGACGCCCAGCTTGCTTGGACCAGCTTCTCCACTCTCGAACAGTTGGGCGCAGTGCTTCAAATTCAATCCTTCATCTCGCCGGGCGGCCGCGACACGCGTTTGCTGGTCATCGGCGAGCAGGTGTTTGGCATGCGTCGACACAACGAGAACTGCTTTCGATCCAATGTTTCCGCAGGCGCGAGATGCCAGCGGATCGAAGTGGACGGGTGTTTGAAAGCGACGGCCAAACGAATCACCCAGTTGTTCGGGCTGGTCTTCGCTTCGGTCGACCTGATCGATAACGATCACGGGCCACCCTTGTTTCTAGAAGTCAACGCGATCCCAGGCTGGAAAGGGGCCCAAAGCGTGATCGACGAATCGATCGCCGAACACGTCATCACCGCACTGGTGGCTGAATCCGAAAGAGTGACAACATGAGCACAGAAGTTCGCGACGGAAACGTCGCCTCGCGGCTTCGCATCATCGCTTCGTTGACCCCCGGAGCGATCGCGATTGCCGAACCGAGCGGACCGCCGGCCGAGGACGGGCCCCGAAACTATGCCTTGACGACGTTTCAGAATCTCGACGAGCGCACCGATTTGATCGCGCGGGGCTTGGTCGCCTGGGGGATTCGTCCGGGAATGCGGTTGGCGATGCTGGTGCCCTTCGGAGGTCAATTCATCGAACTGGTCTTTGCTCTGTTAAAAGCCGGCGTGATCGTGGTGTTGATCGATCCCGGTATCGGGCGCAAACACCTGGTGCAATGCTTGTCCGACGCCCGGCCAGACGGATTTGTGGGGATTCCCAAAGCGCAGGCGATCCGCACGTTGCTTCGACACCGTTTTCCCTCGGCCAGCTGGAACGTGACGGTGGGCAGACGTTATTTCTGGGGCGGCAAAACGCTTGACCAGATCATCCAACTGGGCCGTGATGCTACATTCGATACCAATTCGGACTCGCGAAAGACGCTGGAGTTACCGATCATCAATCGGCCCGATCCGGCAGCGATCATTTTCACGACCGGCAGCACCGGGCCACCCAAGGGTGTCTTGTATAGCCACGGAACCTTTCATGCGCAAATCGATCGCATCCGCGAACGCTATGACATCCACCGCGGCTCGCGCGACCTGGCATGTTTTCCACTATTTGGGTTGTTCGATGCGGTGATGGGCGTGACCACCATCATTCCCGACATGGATCCGACCCGACCGGCCGACGTCGATCCGCGACGCCTGATCGAAGCCGCCGAACAATGGGAAATCGACCAGGCCTTTGGTTCGCCCGCGCTTTGGAACACCGTCGTGCGATGGTGTAACGAACACGGCGTCCAACGTCCCTTCCCCACGCTGCGACGTGTGCTCTCGGCCGGTGCCCCCGTGCCCGCGTCGACGATGGCCAAGCTGCGTGATTTGATCGCCGAAGAAGGCGAAATTTTTACGCCCTATGGCGCGACCGAAGCGTTGCCGATTGCGTCGATCGAATCACGCGAGGTGATCGCCGAGACCGGACCGGCGGCGACCAAGGGCAAGGGCGTTTGCGTGGGCACTCGTTTTCAAGGCGTCCAGTGGAAGGTGATCGAAATCGATGACGGTCCCATCGAGACGATCGAACAAACTCGGGCATTGCCAACCCAAAAGATCGGCGAACTGATGGTCACCGGTCCCATGGTGACGCGCAAGTATGTCGTTCGCAGCGATCAAAATTCGATGCACAAAGTCATCGATGGAGACACCGTGTGGCATCGCATGGGTGACGTCGGCTACCTCGACTCACGAGATCGGTTTTGGTTCTGTGGCCGCAAAGCCCATCGCGTGCGTGGCAGCAACCGAACCTGGTTCACCGTCCCCTGCGAAGCGATCTTCAATGCCCACCCGCATGTCTATCGATCCGCGCTCGTCGGACGCGGTGAGCCGGGAAACCAAACGCCCGTGATGTTGATCGAACCGATCGGTGAACATTGGCCGCAGTCCGAGCAGGAATCTGGACGACTGGTAGCGGAACTGTTGGATCTGGCCGCAAGAAACCCGATCACGCGAACGATTCAAGAAGTGATCATCCGCGACGAACCGTTGCCAGTCGATATCCGACACAACAGCAAGATCTTTCGCGAAAAACTCGCCGCGGAACTTCGCTGAATCAGGGGTTGGGGGAAATGTCTTTGACCGCCGCCCCGGACTCATCTTGGAAGGATGGACATTAAGCGTTTTAGGAGGCCCCGCATCCGAGCTGCCCCGACTCGGATGCGAGTTAAATCCCCTCCAGCTGAATTCGCGAAAACGGTCGCTTGGAACCGCACTCTTCCGGCAAGATCAGCAGCCGATGCCCCTTGCGCATGTGCCCCTGCGTCACACCCGGCCCTCTCATGATACAGCCTGACGGCAATAATGTAAATTGAGAACCCGCTAAAGCCCCGCAAAGGCGGCGACTGGCCTGCTAAAGAACGGCACCCGACCTCCCATCCAGGTGGGTATCGTCGCGGAACGAGACGCTTGGTCGCGACACGCGCCGACGGCGGGTCGATCTCAAGGCCACTTAACTAAGTCAACGTCCATGAGCAGGCCCGGACGCTGGCGCGAACCGGCTGATCTCAAACGATGACGAGCCGTTTAGCGCGAGCCTACGGGCAACCCGTGGAAACGACGCTTCACTCACTGGTATTGGCCTTTGAGCCTGCCCACTGAGAAACGACAGCCCTTCAATCTCAATGCCGCTGCGGCCC
>NZ_JBFHKV010000424.1:0-6585 GCF_041595215.1 Stieleria sp.
CGACCGCGGGAGCGACGTTTACGGCGCCGCTGTTGACCAATATCGACGGTACCGACCTGAACGTCAGCGGCGGAGTCACCGTTTCGCTCCCCGGTGTGACCCAGTATCAACATGCATCAACGGGCAACTACGTCGATCGAACCTGGCACGTCGATGGCGTCGACAGCCGACTCGAACTGCCGAACCTGAAGGGCGTTTTAGGAGGCAGCCACTACGACACCGACATGACCATCCGGGCCACCGGCGGAGGCGTGCTCGATCTGTCATCGGTCACGCAGCTGATCGACCCCAGGGGCGGCGACACCCGCGTGCGGTCGTTTCAAGTGACGGCGGAAGGCGAGAGCAGCCAAATCGATCTGAGTGCATTGACCTCAATCATTGATCGAAACACCGACCAGCGGTCGCGAATCGATGCGACCGCCGGCGGACGACTGGTGGCTCCTCTGCTGACGGACTTGCATGGCGTCACCACGACGCTGGACACGGCTGGTGATCTGGCCGCGGCAAACCTGGTTCGCCTGGAGCACAGTGCGGTGACGATTCATTCGATGCCGAGTGATTTCACGTCGCTGCAGTCGATCAGCCGGACCGAATTGTCGCTCAACAATACCAACGCTTCCTTGCCCGGCATCACGCGGTTCGTCTTCAACACGTTGACCACCGACGCCGGCGCGACGATCCAGCTGCCGGCGGTGACGACGATCGATGGGACGGCTTTCCGAGTTTACGGTGGGACTGAAGTCTCGTTGCCCGGTATCGAGTCCTATGACCTGGCGCTGTCCTCAAATTATGAACAGTCGACTTGGGAAATCAGCGGGTCTGGAAGCAAACTCGATCTGTCCGGAGTGAAATGGATTCGTGGCGGCAGTGCCTACCAGAACCGACTCAATGTCACTGTCAGCAACGGCGGATCGCTTGATCTGAGCGGCGTCGAACAAATCGTCGATCGTCCCGACGGGGACACGCGGACACGACGGTTTGGGTTCACGGCAACGGGCAGCGGTTCGGAGATCGCACTCGATTCGCTGGTAAACCTGATCGACGTCAACGGGGACGTGCGTTCGTTTCTGACCGAAACGTCCGACGGCCGAATCTTTGCGCCGTCCATCGTGACATTGGTCAACGCCGATGTGAACGGCGATGTCGCAAACAGTCCGATTGCGACCGCCGAGCAACCGATCATTGCTGCGGCCCCGGTCATTGAAAACAACGACATCGTCGCACACGCCGAGCTCCCGATGGCACCGGCGGAGTCTCCGTCGGCACAGGCCGCACCGGTGTCCTGGATCGGTGGCGACGGCGATTGGACGACGGCGGCAAACTGGAGTACCGGCCAAGTCCCCGACGCCGAGGACGATGTCATTTTGGATAACGCGGCGGTGACGGTCACGATCTCCGTCGGCGGCCAAGCGGTCCGCAGCATCAACGGTTCGGGGAATCTGCAAATCACTGGCGGGTCGCTGACGATTCATGACGGCTCGGTGCTCTCGGGATCGCTGGTCGTCAACAACGGTGCGACCTTGGCGGCTTCGGGGCCGGATGCGAGTTTTACCGCCGACGGAACGGTGAACTTGGACGGCGCCAGCTTGACTGTCGTCGGAGGCGCCGCGTTGCATTTTCCGACCCTGACTCAATACTCCCAAGGGTCGACGGCGAACTACCAAACGCGGCGTTGGTTCGTCGAAGACTCCGGTAGCCGGATCGTCTTTGATGCGTTGCAGACGATTACCGGGGGGACTCATTACCAGGCACGTCTCGGCATCGACGTGTTCGGTGGTGGGCAAATCGAAATGCCGGCCTTGGTGACGATCGAGGACCCGAATTCCGGTGACTTGCGGCTGCGCAGAATCAACTTGGTCGCCAACGGTCACGGCAGTTTGATCGACGCACCGCTGTTGACCTCGATCAACGATCGTTCCTCGGAATTCGATGGGGAGTACTCCTCGATCGAGGCGCGAGATCGTGGAACGATCAATACCCCGTCGCTGCAAACGCTTGTCGGCGTGCGGGTCGTCCGTGAAGCCCAGAGCCGCGTCACGTTGCAAAATGTCACGTCGCTCGATCGGGTCGATGTCGAGCCCTGGACATCGACGTTGGATTTGAGTGCGGTGGCTACGGCCACGTCGGTCCGTCTGACCGCGACGGGTTCATCGGTCGATTTTTCGTCGCTGACGTCGTTCACCCGCGGGTCGATCACGCTGCACCATCTCGCCGCGATTTCGGCGCCTTTGTTGACCAACATCGATGGAACCTCCCTGTTTGCCGGCGACGGTTCGTCGATCAGTCTGCCGCTGGTTACGACGTACGATCACGCATCGACCGGACACTACCAAGACCGAACATGGACGACCGACGGGCCACAGAGTTTGATTGCGCTGACCGGTTTGACCGCTATCACTGGGGGCGGGCACTATGATACGGATCTGACGATTTCCGCGACGGCCGGAAGCACGATCGATCTGCCCGCGGTTACCCAGATCAACGATGGGGGCGGCGATACCCGGGTTCGCCGCGTGCGATTCGTCGCTTCGGGGTTCGGCAGCGAAATCCGTCTGGACGCGCTGACAAGTTTCTCCGATGCCAATCCGGACGAACGTTCCCAATTGGTCGCCTACGATTGGGGGACGATTCATGCGCCGTCGATCGAGTCACTGGTCGGTGTGGAAATTTCACTCGACGGCCGTGGCGCGATGCAAACGGCAAACATCCAATCGGTGAATCATGCTTACCTGAATTTGAGTTTCGGCGATTACGATTTCAGCGGACTGACCGCCGCGGCCAACACGACGATCACGCTGAATCAAGCGACGGCCGACTTGAGTGCTCTTACGGAACTCAATCGCGGTGCGATCAACCTGCGGGGCGGATTGGCGATCGATTGGAGCCATTTCACCAAGATCGACGGTGTTTCACTGTCCGTCTTTGACGGCGGTTCACTCGATCTTTCGGGTGTCACCGAATACGACTTCATTGCCACCGGCAATTATGAAGACCGAGCTTGGACGACGCGCGGTGCCGGTTCGTCGATCGATTTGAGCGGACTGACAAAAATCACCGGGGGAACCTTCTACGACAATGACTTGACGATCGAATCGCACGTGGGCGGACGGATTGATTTACGCGGTGTTACCGAGATCGTCGACGGACTGTCCGGCGACACACGGCGCAGGGCGATCCACGTCGTGGCTCGGGATCGGGACAGTTCGATCGACCTGCGTTCGCTGTCGCGATTCCAAGACAGCAGCGGGTCGTCCAGCAGTGACGGTCAGCGATCACAATTGGTGTTCAGTCGCGGCGGCGAAATTCGTCTCGATGCCCTGCAGACGTTGATCGGGGTTCGGATCGAGCCCGATGAGCGTCGTGATTGGACATTCGACGGCGTCACCACCCTGTCCGCTTCGGAAGTTGCGGCAAAGGGCAACACGGTCCGTTTTCCCAATCTGCTGACAGCCAGTTACACGTCGTTCGTCGCCAACGATGCGACCATCGACGCACCCAACATCACCGAGTTTACGCAGGGAACGATCAACCTGTCTGCCGATGGGAGCGCCAACCTCGTCTCGTTGACCAATCTTGACGGATCCGGCGTGACGGTGTCTTCGGGAATCGAAGTCGAGTTTCCTTTGGTCACCGCTTATTCGCACGTTTCGACGGGCAACTATCAAACGCGACAGTTCATCGCATCGGGAGATGGCAGCCGAATCTCGTTGCCGAATCTGACCGAGATCACCGGCGGCACCCATTACGAAGCGACGCTTCGATTCGAAGCCCAAGACGGCGGGGCGATTGAACTGCCAAAACTGGCAACGGTCACGGACCCGTCTTCAGGCGACACCCGTCGTCGGGCGGTTCACTTTATCGCCGACGGCCGCGCAAGTCGAATCGATGTCTCGATGCTCACGACACTCACCGATGTCGGCCAACCGCCGGTGCCGTATTCGGGTGACAAAGTCTACTCCACCCTGACCGCCACCCGTGGCGGAGAAGTTGACGCCGGAGCCTTAACAACGATTCGTGGCGTTCGCGTCTATGTGGATGAGCTCGGAACGTTTCCCGCACCTGCACTCGAATCGGCACGCGACAGCGTGATTGAACCGGTTGGTGCCGGAACGATCGAATTGAACGCGCTGACCGACGCGCCCGGAACCGCGCTGCGTATCCATGGCTACCAAGTCGCCTCGCCCGCTTTGACCACGCTCCAACGCGGCGAGATCACGCTCACCGGTGGCGGTCACGTCGCATTGCCACTATTGAGTAACATCGACGGCGCGAACTTGATCGTGATCGATGGAGTGACCCTCGCGTTGCCCGCGGTCACGTCGATCACCCATGTAACCACCGGTTCGAGCCAATCGCAAGTCTTGCGCGCCGAAGGCTATGGAAGCGTCATCGATCTGCAAAACGTGACCCAAATCACGGGTGGAAACAATTATAACTCACTTCTGTTGTTGGAATCGCTTTCCGGCGGGGTCATTGATCTTTCCGGTACCCAAACGATCACGGAAACCAGCCAGGGCGATCAACGACGACGACGCGTCGAATTGCTCAGTGAGGGGATTGGTAGTTCGATCAATCTCTCTGGACTCCAGTCATTCACCGATCCCTCGGCCGGCAGCCTGTCCGGTGATGCGCGGTACTCAAGGATCCATTCACGCTACGGCGGCGCCGTTGATTTAGGAAGCTCCAATTCCGCATCGCTGACCGACCTGAGCGGGGTCTACGTGACGACCAGCAGCAACAGTGTGGTGGGCGGGCAATTCACGCTTGAGCCCGGATCCGTGTTGACGGGCAACGGTGTTGTCGTGGGCGACCTGATCGTGGGCGGGTTGCTCGCTCCGGCGGGGAAGTTGACGATTGACGGTAATCTGCTGCTCGACACGCTCGGTGATCTGGAGTTTGACATCGCCGGGCTGGCACCGATTTCCCAGCATGACGTGCTGGAGGTCACCGGGTTCGTCGAGTTTTTGGGCACCATTCGGACGGTTCAGGGAGGCGGGTATCAACCCGCCGAAGGTGATAGCTATCTGGTGATGACGTTCGACGGCAAATTCGGAACGCCTACCTATGAAGGCCTCGATTTCGGCAGCCAATTGCTCGCACCCGAATTGTCACCGACCAGCCTGGAATTCATCACGGGATTCTCCAGCGGTGCGGCGATCACCAGCATCACGCCATCGGATAGTGCTGTTTATCCCAACGGCCCCTTCTTGATCATCGAATTTGACGAACCGATCGATCCGGAGTCGTTCTTCGTCGACGATGTCACCTTGATCGGTCCCGGCGCTGTGCCCATCAATATTGATTCGATCGAACCGTTCGCCGAAACCGACAACCTGTTCCTCTTGCGGCCAGACTTCGCCCAATACGTCGACGGGCAATACAGCATCACGATCGGTCCCGACGTGTTGGATTTCGTCGGCAACGTGATGAATCAAGACAAGGACCAGATCAACGGCGAACCGATCGAAGACCAGTTCACCGGGACCTTCGATTGGGCGCTGCCCGACTTGGAGCTGGTCGGCGGCAACCTGACCACGCCGGAAACGACCTATTCATTCGGCGGCGACATCCCGGTCAGTTTCCAGGTGACCAATTCCGGTGCATCGGTCGCCGGAGGCAACGCTTGGCGAGACCGGGTTTACCTGTCCACCGACCTGATCCTCGACGGCAACGATGTCTTGCTCGAAAGCGTCTCACGCGATGATCCGCTGGCGGTCGGTGACAGCTATCCGCTGGACCTGACTTTGACGTTGCCGCTCGATGACAACCTGCTTGCCGGAACCTATTACTTGCTCGCAGCGGTCGACTACTTTGATTGGATCAGCGAGTCGGACGAGAACAACGTCTATGCCTCCGCCGCCCTCGAACTGACTTTCCCCCCGCTGGTCGACTTGCTGCCGACGTCCATCACCGGACCGACGGCCGGACAACCACGGCAAAGCAACGTGTTCACCTGGGAGGTCACCAATCAGGGTGACGAGCCGACCGCGACGCACTGGTACGACCGGGTTTATCTCGAATCGGTCAGTAATCCCGCGACCCGCTACCTGATCGGAACGGTCTTGCAGTCCGGCCCGCTCAGTCCGGGCCAAAGTTACGTGTCGATGATGACGACCAACCTGCCCGATCTCGCCGACGGCGACTATCGGATTCAGATCGTCAGCGACTACAACAATCGCATTTTCGAGGGTCCCTACGAGAACAACAATTCGCTGTACGGCGGCATCACGACGATGACGCACCCGGACGTCGAAATCCGCAACTTCGACGCACCGGCGGCGGGCAACTCGGGACAACAAGTCGAATTGACCTGGGACTTTTTGAACTCGGGAACCGCCGCCGCCGAAACCTGGCAACAACGCGTCTACCTTTCGGACAATCAAACACTTTCCGGCGACGACCGTCTGGTCGATGAGTTCATCATTTCTGCGCCGCTGGATCCCGGGCAAGCACGATCGGAATCTCGGACGATTCGATTGCCGGTCGATCTAGAGGGCAACAAATTTTTGTTGCTCGTCACCGACACGGCCGGCCAACTCGGTGAGCTTTCGGCGGGCGAGAACAACAACGTCGCCGCGAAACTGA
>NZ_JBFHKV010000425.1:0-6575 GCF_041595215.1 Stieleria sp.
CGCCATCTCGGCGATCCGCAATCCGGCTTCGGCTGCCTGGACCCACAGTTGAAGCGGCATTGCGTAGCCGGTATCGGTGATGGAAAAATGCCGCAGCGCTTCGCTGCGATAGGCTTTGAATCCGCAAAACGCGTCGGTCAGTTGCAGCCCCAGTCGCCGATTCAGATCGGCCGTGATGCGGCGGTTGATAAACATCCGCTCCTCCGGTGGCGCGTCGTCACCATCGAAGTGATGCAGGTAGCGGCTGCCCGAAACGATGTCCGCCGAACGGGCCATGTCGATGAAGGCGGGGATCCGTTTCGGCTGGTGCTGGCCGTCGCAGTCGAGTGTGACGACGCCATCGAAGCCGTTTGCCAGGGTGTAGTCGAACGCGGTTTGCAACGCCGCGCCATAGCCACGATTCTGCTCATGACGAATCACGGTCACGTCGTCGCGCTGGCCGAGAAGTTTGTCGGTCCCGTCGGTCGAACCGTCATCAACGACGAGCACGTTGGACGCATATTGAACGACCTGGTCCAAAATCTCGTTCACGTAGTCGACTTCGTTGTACACCGGCAGGGCGGCAAGCCATTTCTCTTGTCTCGTCATTTCGACTCCATCATCTAGGTCGGAAAACTTCGTGGTGTGACCAGCGTTGGGCGGGCTGCGGTGCTGCCGGCTCCCTATGGGAATACTCGTTCGAGCGACCGGGTCTTACAGCCGAGCACGGGAATCAGCGTCGTGGAGGAAACTCGCTCGGCGCTATTCTCTCATGAATTCGTGGGCTCGCACACCACTCCGCAAACGCCATGCCGCCTGCACTCAATGACATTTTGGCAGCTCCGCCCGCCAGGACCCCCCATTGTGGCTGTCGGGCGAGTGGGGCCAGCCCTGCGCGCTCGCTGGCATCATCCCCGCAAGGCAATCCCCGCCAGGCAATCCCAGCACGTGGCGTGAGCCAGTGGCGCGTGATGCATCTGTGGTCAACGGTTCGCGTCAGCGAACCGAGTATCCCGGAGGGATGCCAGCGAGTCGCCGGAGGTCAGCGTAGCGCCACCTCCGGGAGGCCCGTCGCCGACTCCCGTCGACCCCGGACGGGTGCGCAGCGAATCGATCTGCCGGCTGTGCCGTAGACCGCCATTGCGAACGAGTTGATGGGGGCGTTTTCCACTCGGGGCGGCCGGCCGGGTCTGAGGGTTCGGGCGGCATTTGCTTCGACACCCTTCGGGCAAAGCTGTGAAGCATTTTTTAGCGGTAGGGCGCGAGCCCTCCGGTGTTTCGGGAACGATGAGGGACCGGAGGGCTTGCGCCCTGCCGCTAAAACTGCCGTGACGCGTTCCTCTCAAACCGTTTGGATCGGGTCGGATTCGGCGGCGCTGGGCCACAGGGTCAGCGTCGGAAAGGTGCCGGCGAGTCGTTTGGCCAACTGCTCCATCGCAAACCGTTCGCTGTGATAGTGCCCGAGCAGGCCCAGTGCCATGCCTCGTGACTCGGCTTCCAGGCAATCGTGAAAGCTGGCTTCGCCGGTGATCAACAGCTGGCAACCGCAGCGTGCTGCTTGGGTGACGAACGAGCCTCCGCTGCCGCACGCGAATCCGACTCTCGTGATTGGGCGATCGAGCGGCCCAACACCGCGGGGAGCTTGCCGGCAATCAACCCATTCGGCACACCGCCGAATCACATCGCGCGTCGGTGTTTCGGTCGGCAGTGTCCCGTGCCGTCCGCTGCCCAGCGGGTTCTCCGTCGTGGGATCGTTGATCGGTTCAATCGAGGTCAAGCCCAGCGATTCTGCCCAGCTCTGGTTGATGCCTTCGGTGGCGGAGTCGAAGGCGGTGTGGGCGCTGTAGACGGCGATCTTGGCCCCGATCAGTCGCCACAGGATTTCGCCGGTGATCGAATCACAGGTGATGCGTGGCAGCGGGCGAAAGGGGATCGGGTGATGGGTGACGATCAAGTCGGCCTGCCGCTCGATCGCTTCGGCGACCACGCTGGGGGTCACGGTCAGGCAGGTCATGACCTTGCCGATCTCGCGGTGGCGATCTCCGATCAACAGGCCAACGTTGTCCCAGGACTCCGCCAATTCCAGCGGAGCCCATTGGGAGAGCGTTTGGCAAACGGCATCGACAGTGACAGCGGACATGGCTCTCGCATCACGTGGTGGAACGGCTCGTCGACGCTTGCCCAGGGTTACAAAGCAAGCGTCGCGACGAGGATGACGAGTGGCCCGTTGTTTAACGTGGGGCGATCATGCAGATCATCCGACGGCCGTGTTGCTGGGGCGCGGTTTCGACCTTGCCGACTTCGTCGAGCAATTCGATGACCTGCTCCATCACCTTGCGGCCTTCTTCGATGTGAGCCATCTCACGTCCACGGAACAGCACACTGACTTGAACCTTGTCCTTGTGCTTCAAGAACTTTTCGGCGCGTCGAATTTTCGTACGAATGTCTTCGTCGCCGGTTTTCGGCCGCAAGCGAATTTCTTTCGTCTTGGTGTGACTTTGATTGCGGTTCGTTTTCTTGTTCTTGTCGTATTTGTATTTGCCGTAATCCATGATTCGGCAAACCGGGGGTCGCTCATTGGGAGCGACTTCAACCAGGTCCAGTCCGACATCGCGTGCACGCTCCAGGGCGTCTTCGGTCGAGATCACTCCGAGCTGTTCGCCAGTCTCGCTGACGACTCGAATCGGACTGATTCGGATACTGGAATTGATGCGAACGGTGTCGCGATTTTCTGGTTGGGGGTTTCGTCGTGCCAACGCCACTAAAAGTTTCTGCTCCTGCCGGTGGGCATTCCGGACATCAAATGGAAATGGCCTCGAGACCGGATCGGCGTTTAATCAGCCGAAGTGCCAGTCTTGGGGTTGAACCACGGATCCCTGAAACGTCCAGGGAAAACGGGTTCTCAACAGTAGGTCACCGAAGTGGTCTACACCGAGAAGGGCGGAAAATTCGCCGCCGCCAGCTTTCTCAGCGTTGCGCAGTATCCAGCGACGGATCGGCGACCGTCAACAGTGAAACTGCCGGTTTCACCGAACTTTTCAGCTAACAATCGAAAAAGGTTTCGTCCAGCGTGATGCTTTGACCCATGGTTTCGACCACATCGCCCAAAAACAGCTGTTTGCGGCGTCGTGTTTCGATTTCCCCGTTCACAGTGACCTGGCCGTCTTGGATCCAGATTTTGGCCTGGCCGCCGGTCCCCACGCAGCCGGCCCGTTTGAGCACATCATCCAGCCGCATCATCGGACGCGCCGCCGGTTCTTGGGACGGTTGCTGTTTTTCGGGGTCACGCGGTGCGTCAGTCATCGGATTGGGAACGTTGCCAGGACGGGGAACGGTCACTTCACCTTCATCGGCCGGCAATTTAGTTTTCCAGTCGGGCGTCGTGGGTCTTGTTCAAGATCCCAAGCGGAACGATCTTTCACAAGATGCACTCCCCGAGAATGACGCTGGGCCGGCATTCTACGCCGCCTTGCGATCGTCGTCGCCGTCCAGGTCTGCGATCGAACCACGCTCGCGACGCAGCGTGCGGATCGTGGCCGTCTGGGCGTGGATCTCGTTTTGCAGCTCGCGAATCGTGGTCTGAGCATGCTCGTTGGCTTTCAAGCTGTCCTCGTGTTCGGCGCTGACGCGTTTGAGATGGCTGATCAGATCCGCACTCTTGGCGGCAAGCATTTTGTTGGCCGCCCGCAATTCGTCCAGTTCGGCGAGCTGCGTTTGCAACTGCTTGACCACCGCGGTTTGCTGCTTCAAATCGGTCGAGGCCTGACGCAGTTCCGCGATCGCCGCTTCGTGCTGATTCGACTTCGTCTCCAGCCGCCGATTCAAGTCCTCGACCGAGACGGCTTGGATTTCCAATTCTTTGCCCAGCTTGGTGACGTGGCTTTCCAGCACCTGATTGGCGGCGACCAGTTCGTCGCACTGCAGGTCGGCCTTGGACAGTCGGTCGCGCGTGATCGCGAGCTGTTTGTTGGTCGCTTCCAGATCGGCGACGCCGTGCCGCAGACGAAGTAACTCGTCGCGTTGTTCGGAAAAGGCCCGCGTTTGCAGATCGCTTTGCTCTTTCAACTCGATGACATCGCGCTCTCGCATGTGCAGTTGTTTTTCGAGATCGACCACCGAACCGATGCGTCGATTCAAGTCCTCGATCACCGCTTCACGCTCGCTGATTTGCATCGACAGCGTCTCGACTTCGCGGACCGACTTGGCAAGCTGTTCGTCTTTGACTTCCAGCTCACCTTGCAGCGTTTTGATCTGTTGCAGTTGTTTCTGCAGCGATTCGATTTCGGATTGCTGTTCCCCGGTGGTTTCAACCAGCGCGGCCCGTTGGGCATCGGTTTCTTGCAGCACCGATTGCGTCTCGGCAAGGCGGTCCTGCAACGTATTGAGTTCACGTTCCTTGTCACGCAGGGTTTCGATCTCGCGATCTTGATCGCTCAAGCTTTCCCTCAGCCCGGCCTCGGTCCGCTCGAGTTCGGCCAACCGCTTGGTCAGCGTCTGCGTTTCTTCGGTAAGCGGCGTGAGGGCCTGACACTGCTCGGTCAGCTCGTTGATTTGGGCATCGCGGTCACTCAGTTGTTCGGTCAAGTCATCGATCGTCGCTCGACTGGCCTGTAGATCCTGGCCCAGCGTTTCGATTTGATCTTCCAGGCCGCTGAGGCGTTCGCACTGCTCGGTCAGCTCGACAATTTCTGTGTCACGGTCACGCAAGTTCGTCGCCAGGTGGTCGAGCTTCTCGAGGTTTGATTGCAGCTTGCCGGCGAGCGATTGGTTGTCGTTCTCCAGGGCCTCCAGCACCTCCAACTGTTTGGCGTGATCGGCCACGGTCGATTCACTTTCGTGTAGCTGGGCGGTCAGTTGTTCGATCGACGCGAGCGAGGATTCCAATCGTTCAGCGAGTGTCTGTTTTTCGCTTTCGAGCTGCTCCATCTGCAGAAGCTTTTCGGATTGCTGTGCCAGCGTTTGATCGCTGTCGTGCAATTGGGCCGTCAGCTGATCGATCGACGCGAGCGAGGCGAGCAGTTTTTCAGAGAGCGATCCCTTTTCGGTTTCCAGATCTCCCAAGATGTCCAGCTGGGCCGATTGTTCGGCGACCATCCGTTCGTGTTCGCGGAGCTGTGCCGAAGTCTCTTCGACCGATGCCTGAGACGACATCAGTTCGGCGGCGAGCGATTGGTTTTCGTTCTGCAACGCCTCCATCGCCTGCAATTGTTCGGTCTGACGAGCAACGGTTCGTTCGCTCTCTTGCAGCTTGGCGGTCAGCCGGTCGATCGTTGCGGCCGATTGATCCAAGCTTTGACGCAGCGACTGTTGTTCGCTTTCCAGGGTGTCGATCACCTGCAGACGCTCTTGCAGCTGCGTGACGATGTGTTCGTTTTCGTTCAACTTGGAAGTCAGTTGCTCGATGGTTGCGCGGCCCGTGGCGATTTCCGCAGTCAGCGATTTGGTTTCGTTTTCCAGCGGCTGGATCAATTCGCAGCGCCGGGACAGATCCGCGATGGTGCTCGTCTTTTCGCTCAGTTTGTTTTCCAATTCGCTGCGAATGCCGCGTTCGTCGTCGACCTCGCTAGCGATGAACTCCAATTCCGCGTCTTGCTCTTCGATGCGTTCTTGCAGCTCCGCGATCTGTTCGAGTTGGCCGGCTTGCGTCGCCAGCTTGTCTTCCAGTTTCAGTTTGATCTGTTTCAGTTCGTGCAACTCGTCGAGCAATTCACGGACTTCTTCTTGGGCGTCGGCGCCCTCTTGCCGTGCGACTTTCAATTGGTCGATTTCGCCGCGGAGGGTTTCCACCAAGCGGTCTCGGTCCTGCAGTTCAGCCGTCCGGTCTTCCAGTTGGCATTCGACCTTGGTCAGTGCCGCGGTTGCGGTGGAGAGTTCGGCGTGCAGGGTTTCCAGTCCCTCACAAGCCGCCTCGGCCTCGGCGGCACGGGATTCCAGTTCGGCGATCCGGTTTTGTTTTTCTTCGATCAGGTCGGCCAGCCGCTCGTTCTGATCGGCGGTCCGTTCGGCCTGGTCCAGGGCGCTGGCCAGCTGTTGTTGCATCGTCTCGATGCTGGTCACGACCGACGCGTATTTGTGCGACGATTCGTCCCGCTGCTGTTGCAGTTCGTCGCGCTGACGCTGCAGGGATTCGATCGTTTCATTGCGCTGCTGGGTGGACGATTCGTGTTCTTCGATCTGGGCCTGCACCGCGTCCAATTTGTCTTGGGTCGCCTGGCGGTACATTTCGCTTTCGGCCAGCTCGTTTTTCAGTCGAGTGATCAGGGCCTCGCGGTCGGCGACATCCGATTCACTGGTTTCGCCCAGCCGTTCAACTTGTTCTTTCAAGTGCTGGATTTCGGCGAGCTGGGCTTCATTGGTTTTGGACAGCGATTCGATCAGCGCGGATTGTCGCCCGAGTTCATCGCCGGCTTCCAGTGCCGCGGTTTCATTGGCAGTGATGCGCAGCTCCGCGGCATGCCTGTCCGCAAGCGTCTGTTCGTGCTCGGCTTTCAGGGCATCGTATTCGTCTCGCAACGCTTGCAGCTGCTCTTCGGTGCGCTGTAAGTCACTGTTTTCGAGAGCCGCGTTGTCGCGGGTCAGTTCGATGGATGCTTCCA
>NZ_JBFHKV010000426.1:0-6575 GCF_041595215.1 Stieleria sp.
AAACAGGTAAGCGGCGGCATCTTTCTCGTTGGACAGCGGTCCGTTCAGATCGACCATGCCCAGGTTGTCGTCGCTTTCAATCTGTTGCCACGTGACGGTTCGTTTCTTTCCTGTTTCCGGTTTGGGTTCGCCGGCGGCATCCCGGGCGATCGGCGAACCCGATTCGAGGTAACGGTTTTCGGGAACGTAGGCCGTGTCGAAGTGTTCGCTGTCGGTGTTGTCGAAGGGGCCGATCAGCCACCAACGACGCATCATGCCCAGTTCTTCGGCGAGGTCAATGTTAACGTCCAGGTCGGCCAGGAGCTTGGCCGTCTTTTCCAGCTGTTTGGGGCTTCGGCCATGAGCGATCACCTGGCGAAAGACCTGCTTGGCCTGATCGGGTTGCGTCGACATCAGCTCCGCGCCCGCCTGGATCATCGATTCGATCTTCAGGTAACGGATCGGCAGCGAGGGGTCGGTTTCGGCATCGGCCAGCAATTCGGACGTCAGCCCCTGGTCGTGTTGGGTCAACAGCTGGTACGCGACGTAGCGAGCGTCGGCGTTCTTGGAGCGATCGGCAAAGAACCCCAGCAACGCGTCTTTGGGAAACGGCCCATTGTCACTGACATCGGCCGCGATCGCCCGCAGCCAGTTTTCCCCGCGTTTGGAGGCGTTGTCAAAACCCTCCAGAACATCGGTGACTTGAGAACTGGGCAGCGACTGAAGTTGGTGGGCGGCTGCCGACGCGTCTTGGTCGAGTGCCACCGAGCCGTCGGTCTTGGCAATCGCTTGAAGCGACTGTTCCAAGTCGGGCTGGGCTGAAAACGCCGCTGGAATGGACCACATCATCGCCAGCGCGATCGCCGCGAGAGGTCTCACGCCCGCGCGGGACGCGAACCAACGGGAGCGGAAGCGGCAGCCGGGATGACTAGGAAGTAGACAAAACGTTCGAGTCATGTTCATCGATCAAGTGAGTCCGGTTGGGGCGGGCGAGATTGGCAGCATGATAGCCGAATCGGACACCGCCCGTCGAACACTTCGATCGGGAACGTCGCTTAGAGCAGGTCTTCTTTTTCCAGGATTTCTCGATACTGATCACGTTCGCGGCGGGTCGCTTCGAGGTCGAAGACGAGGTATTTCATGTCCAACCGAAGTTGCGACAGGGCCTCTTGGACGAGGTTCAGGATGCGACGCCGACGGGTGCTGCAATCGATCGCTCGTGAAAGCGCCGGCGCGACAGTGTCTCGGTAGCGTGCGGGAAGGGCGTCGATCGCTGCAGTCAGCTCACGCAATTCTTGAGGAACTTCGTCGCCAACTTGTTTGTTCGATCCGATCGTCGTCTTTTGCATGCGCCAGGGCTCCGGAGAGAGATACGTTGAAGGGTTGCTTTGATTGCCGTCCATTGCACTCGCGATGCCGAATCCAGCCAGCACAGCCGAGGTTTCTGCGTAAGGTGTGTTGCGGCAATGGTTTAGGGTGATCGCAGTTTTTGCGTTGTCAAAAGGAAACGGTGAAAAAAAACAACACCGTTTCGGCTTGGCTTGGCACCCTAAATCTTGATACACAAACGTCTTACGTAGTAAGCGACGGGTTGCGACGGGATGTGGAGTTTTCTCTACATCGTCGCGTCAACCGCACACTTTGTTACACGAGTCACCGGCAGGCTATCAGTGGTTGCTCCGATAGCGACGTCCCCGTCGTCCTGCTGATTGTTTGGGCAACGCAGATTTGGGTCAACAATTGAAGTTCAAATACCGAGTGCCGCGTCCGAAAGTGTTGTCAGTCGTTCGGGCTCGGCAAAGCTTGCCGTCGGGCGAACGTTCCGGGATCGCACCGCAGGGCCGAAGGCCGGGTGGTGTGGAGCGCGCAAAGAGCGAAAAAGACGCATCCGTGCCCCCGGTCGGATCGCCTCGGCAGCCATCCCTCGCTGCCATCTTGATTGCCGTGCTTGTCACCGTTTTCGGGCTCCTGGACGACTCGGCCGCGCGAGCCGATCTGTTCGATTCGCTGGATGCCTATCCGCCCCGCTGGCACCTGGACACTTCCGATTGCGACGCGCGCGTGATCGATCACAAGAACCTCGCCGGTGGCGGGGTTGATGGTGGCGGTTGCGAGTCGCTGACGTTTCAAGCCGGCGTCGGCAGCGAGTCGATCTTGATCTATCCGATCGAACCGGTTCGCGCGTTCAATGATCTGGTGGCCAACGTTTCGATCATGAGTGCCCGCAAGGGCGCACGGGTCGGCTTCCGCGTTCGGTTTCCGTTCGTCCGAGATCCACAGACCCGACGCCCCGTCGCGGCGATCATCTATGGCGCGACCTATGAGCATCCTGGCAAATATCAATCGCTTGGGATCGGCAATGTGGAGCGCGAGTTGCGAATCAAAATTGCAAAGCTGCGCTCGGTCCATGGAAGTGATGCGAACGTCAAGAATCCCTACATCGATGGGATTGCGATCAACGCCTACAGCGGTCCGGGGACGACGACGTTGCGGATCGACCAAGTGTCCGTTCGCGGAATGATTCCGGTGGGGGATCACGGCCGTGTGGAGATGGTGCCGTCGAGTCGTGAAACCGAGACCGTGGACGCCCCCGGCGAAAACGCTTCACTTCAAGTACCGCGATTGTTGCAGATGCGACGCCCAGCCGCTTCGCCAGAACGTTCCGGTCAGAACGTTGTGGTGTCGGCGTTTCCACAGGACAACGTGATTCGCATCCTGGAACATCGTGGAGAACCTCTCGACTGGGTTCGCTCGTTGGGTTTCGATGCGGTCTTGTTGTCGCGTCCTCCGACCGCGGATCTCTTGCGTGACGCGATCCAGTCACAATTGCTCGTTTACGCACCGCCGCCGGTGGCGCCCGATCCGACGATCGCCGCGTTGCTCGATCCCGTGATGGCTTGGTACCTCGGCGGGGGCGTCGCGCTGGACAACTCTCGTGTTTCACAAACCGATCAAACCGTTCGGCGTCTGCGACTATTCCCCGAGACCTGGCAACGCCCGATCGTGATTGCGCCGGTCGAACGTTGGGCGGGTTATGCGTCGGTCGCTGATGCGATCGTTTCCGATGCGGCGCTCCGCAGTCGGGGATTGTTGGCCGCGGAGCAGACGCTGCTGTACCAGGATCGTCGCGCCCGAATCGGCAGTGGCACCGAAGTGGCTGTTGCGATCGAATCATCGCCCCCGAAAAAGTTGGCGGAGATGAATCGATCGATCAGTGCTGCGATCGGGGCGCCCCCGGGAGGCAACTTTCGCTGGCATTCGATGTTCACTCAAGTCGTTCAATCGCTCGAACAATCACCGCGCGCGATTGTGTTTCGGTCACACGAGTCGCTCGTCTCCGGATCGGTGTTCGCTCATCAGCGATCGATGGCGCTCAGCTATGTCAATCGATTTGTGGCCATGATGGGGCCGTGGATCGCCTCGTCACGCCCGTCTGCGGCCTATCGAATTCAGGGCGCCGCCTATCGCTGCGGCCGACTGGACGCCGACGGAGACCAGTTCTTGCTGTTGACGTCTGACCAGTCGGTTCGCGATCAGGTGCTGGCGGGTGATGGCCGCGCCGTCGAGATCTTGTTGCCGCCGGAGATGGTCCATCGCACCGCGTGGCGTTTGACCAATTTTTCGGCCCAGCGGATCGAGATCGCCCCGACACCCACCGGTGCCCGGATCGAAATCGTTTCACCGGATGTCGCAGAAGTCATCGTGATCAGTGCCGATTCGTCGCTGGGCGCCCGGCTTGACCAATCCGCGCGACGCTTTGCCGCCAGGGCAGCGTCGGATCGGTGGCAGTTGTGCGTCGATCAGGTCCGTCAGATTCGTCAAGACTGGGATCATGCCGTCAGCTCCGGCGCGACCGAGGCGATCATGCCGGTCGATCTGCTCACCGCGGCGCGTCGAACGCTCGATGACGCCGAGGCTGTTTTTCGTGCCGGTGACGCCGAAGCCACGTTGCGACTGTCGCGCCGCGCCGACGCCTGGTCGGTTCGATCCAGTCTGCAGCTTTCCCAGGCACTGCTGTCGGGAACCCTGCCATCGTTTTCGCCACGGCACGTCAGCAGCCCGCCGCTCGATGAAGGGCGTCCGACGTTGCAAACGGCGTGGCAGCCCCTGATGGGAGACGAGGGCTGGAGCGAGAGCTTGATCGCGACAGGCGGCCTGGACCAGCCGGATGTCTTGTCGTCCGGTGGTTGGACGTTTGGACAGCGAAAACTGGTTCGGGCGCAGTCGGACGCCCGCTGGATGTCCCGTGGATTCTTCAGCGGCCAAGGTGCGATCGCTCTGTCCGCCGCCGCGACGGTCGGTGAGTCACTCGGCGGCGGTTATGAAGGCACGATCGCGATTCTCTCCAGCCCCACGGTCAGGATTCAGCCCAACCAGGCCGTTCGTGTCGATGCGATGATTCGCACGATCGGGTTCGGTGCGCCGCATCAGGGGATTCTGGTCTATGACAATTTAGGCGGCCAAGAGATGGGGATCTTGGTTCGCGGCGCCACCGACTGGACTCCGATTCGTCTGTACCGGCAAAGCACTGGCGAGACGGAGGTGCGGGTGATGTTTGAGGTGATCGGCGATGGAGAAGCCGTGGTCGACGAAGTCGGAATTCGCGTCTGGGATCCCGCCCCGTTGCCCGCACTCCCCTTGCGAAGTATCACTCCCTAGCTCCGGCACGTTCGCATTTTGTTTACGCTGTTGGCAATCACTCCTACCCACGCAAGATAAAAATCCCGAGCCGTCAAGCATGCCAACGACCATCAATGGAATTGGGACCCAGTACTACGGCCGAAAGAACCCGCGCGTTTATGGCGGTATCTGTGAATCATGCCAGCGACACGTGACGCTGACTGACTACGAGACCGGTTATTACGTCGTTGTGTTGTTCATTCCGGTCATCCCGCTGGGCAAGAAGCAGATCATCGGGGAATGTTCGGCTTGTCGGCGGCACCGTGTGATGCCGCTCAAAGAATGGGAGCGGATCAAAGAAGAGAACTTGGAGAACGGGTTGGCCAGCTTGGCGGACAACATGGACGACCCGTCGAAGGCGCTCGAGTTGCTGCAGAGCATGACGGTCTTCAATCAGCTTGACGAAGCGATGGAGCTTGCCGCGGCAACCGCCAAGCAGCATGCCAAGGACTTTGACACCCTGATCGACATCGGATCGTGGTATGAACGCCAAGGACAGACCGAGCTGTCGAATCGATGTTTCGACCAGGCGATCGCGTTGGACCCCGCGCATCCGACCAGCAAACGGATCCAAGGCGTCGACGCACTTCAGTCGGGCAACCCGAACGAGGCTGCGAAACACTTCGAGCCGCTGCGCAAGTCGGCCGACTTCTACGACCCGTCCTTGTTCTACATGTTGGCCGGCGCGTATCAAGCCAAGGAAATGCACGAAGAGGCGCTGGAAGAGTTCAAGGATCTGTTGGTCCGAATCCCCGAGTTCGGCAAAGACAAGGAATTCCGCAAAGCCGTCAAGAAATCTGAAAAGGCGATCGGAAGCCCCACCTCAATCCTGCCCAAGAAAGGGCTGTTCGGTTGATTTCGCTGTGAACAGGAGTGACGCAGAATGTCCCGTTGCGTGCGTCTGGTTTAGTCCGTTGGCGAATCGGCCGCAAAGACGTGGAAGTACAACTGTCGGTAAACGAGGAAGTTGACCCAGTTGCGCAGAGCATACCCACAGTGCTTCAGATTTTCCTCGCTATAGTTGTTCGACTCGCCGCCGCTGGGATGGACGCCGTCATTCGAAATGATCGTTCCATCCCATGACTTCCCCGGGCGAACTCGCAAGCACTCGGCATGGAAATCGGCCAACGGGACTTGCTTTTCACGGGCAACCTCTCGGATGATCTTGTTCGCGTGATCGACAGCCTCGTCGTGGCCGCGTCGCGGAGGAATGGTGTTTAAGATCGGCACGCAGTGGACCGTGATGCATCGATCCACG
Source organism: Stieleria sp. (assembly GCF_041595215.1). Classification (NCBI taxonomy): domain Bacteria; kingdom Pseudomonadati; phylum Planctomycetota; class Planctomycetia; order Pirellulales; family Pirellulaceae; genus Stieleria; species Stieleria sp. Next base: position 5,918 of record NZ_JBFHKV010000426.1, read on the forward strand.
ACTTCCTCTAGACCCGCGCGGTACCCTTCTGGAACCCGCCCACCGGAAATGTCATTCGTGCCAACCATGATGATCGCCGCTTCTGGTTTTTGCTGTTCCAGCACGTTGTTCATCGTCCCCAGAATCTCTGCGAGTCGCCAGCCAGAATAGTTTGCGTGCTCGGGCCCCTTGTCGCGCGTGCCTTTCACGTAGTCTCGCCATCGCATCTTCTCGGGCCGTTTCGGTACGCCATCATCATGGGTGAGATATTGTTGTGGTTCGTCCCAGCCGATCGGCGTCCAAAAGGCCATCGAGTGCGTGATTGAATCACCGAATTGGGCAACATAGCCTGGTTGACCGTCGAAACCTGCGTGAACCTGACGCATCGCGGCCAAGACTTCAGGGCGTTGGACTCCTGGTTTAAGGCGTTCCGCTGCGGCTTGCTTTCGGTTCGCTTCGATCCTCGATGGTAATTCAACGGCTTGAGTGACCTCCGACGGGGACAAGAAGCTCTGCCCCACTTCCGCTTTCATGCCGGCCAATGCGTCGGCAACGACGTTGCCACGCCGTGCAATCTGACTTTCACTGTCAATCAGCAGCGGCGCTCCGACCAGCAGATTGTTTTCGAGTCGCAAACCGTCGTTTGACTTTTGCACCCAAATCAAACGCCGCATTCGGC
>NZ_JBFHKV010000427.1:0-6572 GCF_041595215.1 Stieleria sp.
CAATGAAGTAGTCTCCGTTAGAACGTCGTCAGCTTCCCTTTACTGATTCTCCGATGAAACGCCTGATCGCCGGTTCCGTCTTCGTCCTCCTTCTTGTGGTGGGGGCACTCGGCGCGGTCGGCTACGCCAAGTACCGCCAAATCCAGGCCGCCGGTGCGATGCCCCCGCCGCCGGAAATGCCTGTCGCCGTCGTCACGATGACCGCAACAGACCAACCCTACCGCCGCAACAGCATGGTGATCGGAACGGTGCTGGCGCCCCAGTCGGTGATGCTACGCAATGAGTTGACGGGGGTTCTCACCGAAGTCGCTGTCAAACCGGGAGACTCGGTACGTCGGGGCGACGTCTTGTTCAAGTTCGACACGGATCTCGAATCCGCCGACTTGAAGAGCGCGGTGGCGACCCGGCAACTGGCTGAAGACGCATTGGCGAGAAACCAACGATTGAAACAATCCGGTGCCGGCAGCGAGCAACTGCTGGAGGAAGCGACCGCGAACCTGGCCCGATCGGTCGCCGAAGTCGAACGGTTGGAAGCGTTGATCAAAAAGAAGACGCTGACCGCGCCCTTCGATGCCCGCGTGGGCCTGTTCGACCTCCATCCCGGACAGTACCTGGCCGCCGGCAGCGAAATCACGGAACTGTCCGGCTTAGCCGACTATCTGAACATTGACTTTGCGATGCCCCAATCGGTCGCGGCCACCGTCGGCGTCGGTGACGCGATCGAGTTGTTGCTGCCGTCAGCCCCACAGCCACTCCAGTCCAACATCGTCGCGGTGGATGCGTCGGCGAATCTGCAGTCACGTTCGCTGATGGCTCGGGCGCGGTTGGACAATCCGCCGACGACCCTGCATCCGGGTGACTCGGTCAAGATTCGCATTCCTTACGGCCCCAACGTCCCCGCGGTCACGGTGGCGTCGACGGCGGTCCGTCGTGGACCGACCGGCACCAGTGTGTTCGTCGCGGTCGAGACCAACGGCCAGCTGCGTGCCGAGTCGCGTTCGGTGGTGGTGCTGGGCAGCGACGGTTCACGGACTTGGATCGCCGAAGGGATTGCGGCCGGGGACACCGTGATCACCGACGGTTCGTTCAAGGTCAGCGAAGGACGATTGCTGGCCCCGGGAGACACCCCATGAGGCAACACGAAACCACCGCCGCGCCACGCCGCGCGATCACCGATCTGTTCATCCGCCATCCGGTGCTGGCCGTCGTCGCCAATTTGATATTGGTGATCATCGGAATTCGCTGCGCCGCTTCGTTGCCCGTTCAACAGTTCCCGAAACTGGAAAGCAGTTCGATCACGGTCACGACGCTGTACTACGGTGCCAGCGCCGAAACCGTCCGCGGCTTCCTGACGACACCGATTGAACAAGCGGTATCGTCGATCGCCGGCGTCGACACGATCGAATCGACGAGTATCGCCGGCATCAGCACGATCACGATCAAGCTGCAACTGAACCACGATTCGACGCGGGCGCTGGCGGAAGTCAACGCGCGGCTGAGCCAAATTCGTTCGCAACTTCCCGACCAGGCCGAACCGCCGACGGTCGATCTGGCCCGCGCCGACAAGCCCTACGCGACGTTCTACATCAGTTTCACGTCGGATCACTTCGACATCCCCGCGCTGACCGATTTCTTGGCCCGCAACGTCCAGCCACGACTGGCGACCGTCCGCGGCGTCCAGCGCGTCGGCGTCGAAGCCGGCCAGACACCGGCGATGCGGATCTGGATTTCACCGCAGCGGCTGGCGGAGTTGAATCTGACACCGGGCGATGTCTACCAGGCGCTGCAACGAAATAATTTTCTCGCCGCCATCGGCCAAATCAAAAGCGACTCGGTCCAGATCGACTTACTGACCAACACCGATCTGCGAAGCGTCGAAGAGTTTGGTGACTTGATCGTTTCGCAAACCGATGATTCGATCGTGCGATTGCAAGATGTCGCCGACGTCGAACTGGGATCGGAAGAGCCGACGGCGACGGCGATGTACCGCGGTCGCAAAGCCGTCTACTTGAGCGTGTGGCCGCTACCGGGAAGCAATGAAATCGAAGTCTCCAACGCCGTCGCGGTCGCGATGTCCGAGCTGCAACCCCGATTGCCTTCGCACATGGACATGCAGATGGCCTACGACGGCACCAAGTTCATGCGCAAGGCGCTGTCGGAGATTTTCACGACGCTGTTGGAAACGGTCGCCATTGTCGCCTTGGTGGTGTTTCTGTTCATGGGGTCGCTGCGTTCGGCACTCGTTCCACTGGTCGCGATGCCTGTCTCGCTGATCGGTGCCGCCGTCGTGATGTTTTTACTGGGTTTCTCACTCAATCTGCTGACGTTGCTAGCCATCGTGCTGTCGGTCGGATTGGTCGTCGACGACGCCATCGTGGTGGTCGAAAATGTCCAGCGACACCTCCGCGAAGGCCTCTCCAAAACCGGTGCGGCCCTGGTCGGCGCCCGTGAACTGGTCGGTCCGATCATCGCGATGACGATCACGCTGGCAACCGTCTACGCTCCGATCGGGTTCCAATCGGGACTGACCGGCATGCTGTTTCGCGAGTTCGCGTTTACACTGGCCGCCGCCGTGATCGTTTCCGGAATCGTGGCGGTGACGTTGTCACCGATCATGAGCGGGTTGCTGTTACAAACCGAAGAACGCGAGGGGCGGCTGACTCGATTGACCGCGCGGCTGTTCGATCGATTGCAAGCGATCTATGCGCGGCTGCTGGTTTGGGTGCTGGATCTGCGTTGGTCGATCGCCGTGGCAACCTTGATCACCGCCCTGGCTGCCGTTCCGCTATACATGTTGTCGGGCAAGGAACTGGCACCGATCGAAGACGAGGGAGCGATCTCGTTGGTCGTCAGCGCCGCACCCGATTCAACACTGACGGCGTCGACGCACTGGGCCGGCGAGTTGGCCCAACGCTTGCAAGCGATCCCCGAAACGGAGTACATGTGGTCGCTGGTCACCGCCGGTGGAGGCTTCGGGGGCGTGATCACCAAAGACTGGGACGATCGAGAGCGTGATACCCAATCGATGCTTCCCGAAGTCTTCGCAATCGCATCACAGAGTGTCGGACTGGAAGCGTTTCCCGTGCTGGTTCCACCGCTTCCCGGCGCGGGCCAATTCGATGTCGAATTGGTGATCAAAAGCGACACGCCGACGCGGCAGCGGCTGGAATGGTCCCAACAGATCATGCAGCGTACCAGTGAAACGGGCATGTTCATGTTCGTCGATTCCGATTTGAAATTCGACCTGCCCCAGGCACGTGTGATGGTCGACCGCGAGGTGTTGGCCGACCTGGGACTCGACCAAGCCGCGGTGGGCCGTGAGTTGGGCGTGTTGCTCGGCGGCGGTGAAGTCAATCGATTTAATTTCTTTGACCGTTCGTATCGCGTCATCCCACAACTCGATGCCCGCCAGCGTGAAGACATCGGGTCGTTGATGGATTTAAAAATCCGCAATCCGGCCGGCGAGTTGATTCCCGTGTCGGCATTCGCATCGATCCAGCCGGTGACCGCACCGCGCAGTCTGCATCGATTCGGACAACAAGACTCGCTCAAAATCTCCGCCGCCGTCTTGCCCGGTGTCACCAAAGCGACGGGGTTGGACGTGATCGAGCAGATCGCGCGCGACGTCACCGGTGGTGTCGCGGAAATTGATTACGCCGGCGAATCGCGACAGATCCGCAACGAGGGTTCCAAGCTGGCCGGAACGCTCGGGTTTGCCTTGGTGCTGATCTATCTGGTGCTCGCGGCGCAGTTCCATTCGTTTCGCGATCCGCTCGTTGTGCTGCTCGGTTCCGTCCCGCCGGCGATCACGGGCGTGCTGGTGCTGACGTGCTTGAATCTGACGACCATCAACATCTATTCCCAAGTCGGATTGATCACCTTGGTCGGACTGGTCGCCAAGAACGGAATCTTGATCGTGGAGTTCGCCAACATGCTGCGTCACGACGGCTGGGAGAAACGGGCCGCGATCATGCATGCGGCACAGACTCGCCTGCGCCCGGTGTTGATGACGTCGGCGGCAACGATCCTGGGACACTTTCCGCTGGTTCTGGTCACGGGCGCCGGGGCGGAAGCTCGCAACAGCATCGGCATCATCCTGGTGGCCGGCATGGCGCTGGGGACCCTGTTGACCCTGGCCGTGGTTCCCGCGCTGTACCTGATCATCAGCACCAACCGACGATTGGATCCGCACCCTGGAGAGCGGCTGCCCGAGGTGGAAAACCGGCCGCAAGAACGCCCCTCTGTCGGCGAACTGGAACTCGTCTGATCGCCGACGTTACAATGGAATCAGGGGATGATGCCCGGCGCGGCGCTCCATTTTCCTGTGGCCCGCGATCCCAACGCCCCGTTTTCCTGGCCGCCATTGTTGTGCCATTTCATTCCCCGCGTTTCCTGTCCGACAAACGAGCCCCACGATGCATCGACTCCGAATGGTCTGGTTCGCCGCCATCGGCTGTGGCCTGTTCGGCTGCCTGATCGGCGATGGCTTGATCTGCTGCGGCGACGAAGCGGTCAACGTCGTTCCGTTGGAATGGATCGGGAAGTCGTTCCAGGCCTCCGATTCGATCAACGTCGGCGATGAACCAGCCGAGGACGCACGCGCCTGTCTGAGCGGATTGATCTGGCAAGCCACCGAGTTCACGACCCATTGCACCACTGCGGACGAACTCCGGGGTGACGTCACGGTACGATTTCCGTCACCCATCAACACTGGCCATCCCGCGAACGACTCGGTCGCGATGGAATGGTACGTGGCACGGGATGAACAACAGCGTCCCAAACGAGCCAAGGCCGTCGTGGTGGTTCACGAATCGGGCAGCAAGATGCCGGTGGGACGCATGTTTGCCCATGGATTTCATCACTGTGGTTTCCATGCCTTTCTGATCCATCTGCCCCACTACGGCAAACGTCGCGAAAACGGTAAGAAGCCCGACGACGTCGTTTTCTTTAACGCCATGCGGCAGGGGATCGCCGATGTCCGCCGCGCCCGAGACGCCGTCGCGTGCCTCCCGTACGTCGATGATTCCAGCATTTCACTTCAAGGCACCAGTTTGGGCGGATTCGTTTCGGCAACCGCGGCGTCGATCGACGACGGCTACGACCACATCTTCATCACCCTGGCCGGTGGAAACCTGTTGAGCGTGATTGAAAACGGAACGAAAGACGCCGCCAAGGTACGCCAGCGATTGCAAGAAGCAGGCATCACCGGCGAACAACTTCGATCGCTCGTCAATCAGATCGAACCGACGCGTGTCGCACACCGCCTTCCCCCCGACCGCACCTGGCTCTACTCCGGAACCTTCGACACTGTGGTTCCGATGTCCAGCGCCAACGCCTTGGCGACGTCCGCCAAGCTGGATCCATCGCATCACATCAGGCTGCTGGCCAATCACTACTCGGGCATCATCTACCTGCCCGCGATCATCGATCACATGCGAAACCAGATCGAATCGGTCAAGTAGTGTGTACAACTCAACTGCCGACTCCTGCGGTCCGCCCGGCTCCAACCGCGATGACCTGCGGAATTCCCCACGATGACGACAGGGAAACGGGTGGTGATGAAGATGGAATGCCATTTTTTGAGAAGGATATTTTTGATCGTCGTTGTGGAAAACTGACCGCCTATCCGACCGAACAGGGGAGGCCCCAACGGCCCTGTCCAAAGAAATCAACGTTTCACTGCCGCGTCACGCGGGCCCGATCGCATGGCGAGCCGGACGAAGTGGTTGTGTGATCGTTTGAGCCGTTGCAAAATGGGGCTGTGCGCGTTCCCCCAAGAAATCTCACAACCTGAACAGGGGAGTATCGATGGCTAAGAAGAAAGCGGACAAAACGTCAAAGACGAAGACAGTGCCGAAGCCGGAACTGGAGTCAGCCAAAGTGCAGACCAACGGTGCTTCCAAGAAACCGAGTTCCAACGGCGCTGCCAAGAAAACGTCGGCACCTCGGCGGATCTTCGACAACTCCGAAATCGGCCTGGTCGCCGGAGAGGTTTGGCAGACGCTCGAAGATGGCGGTGAGCAAACCCTGACGAGTGTCAAAAAGAGCGTCGAAGCACCGGGTGATTTGGTCACCGCTGCGGTCGGCTGGCTGGCCCGCGAAAACAAACTCCGCTTCGTCCAATCCGGTCGGACCACCAAAGTGACGCTCCAGTAGTCACGCCCGATCGCCGTGCTAACACTCGTCCGGAATGCAGGTGGCATTGTATCAATACCACCTGCTCTGAAACCAAACGGCGTGTTCACGCACGGCGTCGAACCGGTGCGACGAGCAGAGACTCACATGGGGCTCCACACCCGCGAGAGCTTCAGCTTCAGATCGATCTGGCCGTCCTTGCCACCGGAATGGATCGTGATGTCGTTGTGGTTGATTTCTTTGGCCCAGTACGGATCTTTAAACGGATGCCAAGCGGACCACAGCTGAACATTGCCGGAGACGATGTCGGACTGGTCGTCCTTGAACAGCTCTTGGACCGCACCGAAGATCTTGTCGGCGACAAACTCGACCGCCGCCGAAAACAGTTCGGTCAACAGCGGCGCGAGCGCGGGCACCTTGAGCGCCTCGGCAAGCGA
>NZ_JBFHKV010000428.1:0-6537 GCF_041595215.1 Stieleria sp.
GGTCCAGCGCAAGCAAGATAGCGGAACGGCGCGAGCCGTCCGGTCTCAGTTGAAGAACATCGTGACGTACCGGAGGGCTCGCGCCCTACCGCTAACAAAAACACACCGATTGGTGTCAAACGAGGTGGCCCTGAGCGCGTCGGCCAGTGGCGCGTGTGTGCCAAAACACCCCACGCGCCGGTCGCTGACGCTTCCCGCTGACACTCTTTTCTAACGCAACTTTGCGGCGAAGTGGGGTCCGCCGTACAGCGCCGCGTCGCCGAGCATTTCTTCGATGCGGAGCAGCTGGTTGTACTTGGCCATCCGGTCACTACGGCTGGCGGATCCGGTTTTGATCTGGCCGGTGCACAGGGCGACGGCCAAGTCGGCGATCGTGCTGTCTTCGGTTTCGCCGCTGCGGTGACTGGTCACGGCGGTGTAGCCGTGGCGTCCGGCCAACTGGATCGCATCGATCGTTTCGGTCAACGAACCGATTTGATTGACTTTGATCAGAATGCTGTTGGCGATTCCTTCGTCGATCCCTTTTTGCAGGCGGGTGACGTTGGTGACGAACAAATCGTCGCCGACCAATTGGACCCGGTCGCCGACGCGTTCGGTCAGCTTCTTCCAGGTCTCCCAATCGTCTTCGTCGCAGCCATCTTCGATGCTGCAGATCGGGTACTTTTCACACCAGTCGGCGAGGAAGTCAACCATTTCGTCGCCGGACAATTCCTTGCCGTCGATCGCGTACTTTTTCTTGTCGCGGTCATAGAATTCGGTCGATGCCGCATCGAGTGCGATCCAAACCTGTTCGCCGGCTTTGTAGCCCGCTTGGTCGATCGCTTGCATGATGACGTCGAGAGCTTCTTGGTTGCTCTTCAGGTCCGGCGCGAAGCCGCCTTCGTCGCCGACTGCGGTGTTGTAGCCCTTGCTGCTGAGCACCTTCTTCAGGTTGTGGAAGATTTCGGTGCCGCAACGCAGAGCATCGCTGAATCGTTCAAAACCGAGCGGCATGACCATGAATTCTTGGATGTCGACCGAGTTATCGGCATGCTCGCCACCGTTGATGATGTTCATCATCGGCGCGGGCAGCAGGCGTGCACCGACGCCGCCGAGGTAGCGGAACAGGGGTTGTCCGGTTGATGCGGCCGCGGCGTGTGCGGTGGCCAGCGAAACACCCAAGATGGCGTTGGCGCCCAGGTTGCTTTTGTTTTCGGTACCGTCCAAGGCCAACATCGCCGAGTCGATTTCGGCTTGGTCGAGTGCGTCCATGCCTTGCAGGGCTTGGCCGATTTTTTCGTTGACGTTGGTGACGGCCGTTTGAACGCCCTTGCCCATGTAAACGGACTTGTCGCCGTCACGCAATTCCCAAGCCTCGTGGGCGCCGGTGCTGGCGCCGCTGGGGACAGCTGCACGGCCGTGGGCGCCGTCTTCCAGCAGGACTTCGCATTCAATGGTCGGGTTGCCGCGGCTGTCCAGAATTTGGCGGGCGTGAATCGCTTCGATCAGGGTCATCGGGGACCTCTCGAGGGTGTTGGGGGTGTGGCGGGAAGTGTTTTGTTGATGACGAGCGCGTGCCATCGCTTGTCCGATTGGTCGGCATTCTGTCCAATGCGGGTCACAGTGGCTACCCGCCGAGTATTTTTGACGCATTTTCCGCCGTTCTGCTATCTGCAATGTTTACTGGTCTGGTCGAAACAATGGGCGATCTCGTCGAAATGGTCGACGATCCCCCCGGCAAGCGGCTTCGCATCCGTTCTCCGCTGATCACCGGTGACGCTGCAATCGGCGACAGCATCTGCATCAACGGATGCTGCCTGACGATCGTCGCCTTGGACGGGGACGTCGCTGATTTCGAGGCCGGCCAGGAAACCCTTTCGCGGACCAATTTGGGCAAACTCGTCGCCGGAGACCGCGTCAACCTGGAACGCTCACTCGCCGTCGGCAGCCGGATGGGCGGCCACTACGTCAGCGGTCACGTCGACACCCTCGGCGAGCTGATCGAGCGCAGCGAAGACCCGCCCTGGGCCAATCTGCGGTTTCGGATTCCCGCCCAGTACGCCAGCCAAGTCGCCAGCAAAGGCAGCATCGCGATCGACGGAATCAGTTTGACGGTGGTCGATGCCGACGAAGATTCCTTTAGCGTTGCCTTGATCCCGCACACATTGGCCATGACCACGCTGGGATTTCGCAAGATCGGTGATGCCGTGAATCTGGAAACCGACATTCTGGCCAAATACGTGCAACGTTCGCTGGGATTGCTCTCGGACGACCAGATTCACGATCCCAACAGCAAAGCAGACGGATGAATCAACCACGTCAAACAGCCAGCTACCTGTCCAAACGACTCGCCGAAGCCGGGTTGCGGCCCGTTTCCAAGTACGGCCAGAACTTTTTGATCGACCTGAACCTGGTCGACCTGATCGCCAACTCGGCCGAGCTGCGAAAAACCGACGTGGTCTTAGAAGTCGGAACCGGGGTCGGATCACTCACGTCGCGACTCTCCGATGCTGCCGGTGCCGTGTTGTCGATCGAGATTGACATGAATCTGCACCAACTGGCCAGCGAAGAATTGGCCGGGCGGCCGAATGTGAAACTGCTCCAAGGCGACGCGCTGCGAAATAAGAATTCCCTACGCGACGATTTGAAAGGGTTGGTCGTCGATGCCATGCAACGCATCGGCCAGGACGCGCGGTTCTTGTTGGTCGCCAACCTGCCCTACAACGTCGCCACACCGATCATTTCTAATCTGCTGCATCAGACGCCGCCGCCCGACGCGATGGTCGTGACGATCCAAAAAGAACTGGCCGAGCGGATCGTCGCCACGCCCGGGACCAAGGACTACGGCGCACTGAGCATTTGGATTCAGTCGATGTGTCACGCCGAAATCGTACGCATCCTCGGCCCCAAAGTGTTTTGGCCCCGCCCCAAAGTCGACTCCGCGGTGATCCGATTGGATTTGGATCACCAGAAACGTGACGCCATCGCCGACCTGGACTATTTCCACCAGACGGTCCGCGCGCTGTTCTTCCACCGACGCAAGTTTTTGCGCAGCAACGTCATCAGCGCGATGAAGAACCGGCTGGACAAGTCCCAAGTCGACGAGGTCCTGCAGTCACTCGGGCACGGCGAGACCGCGCGTGCGGAAGAATTGTCCGTCGAACAGATCCAACAACTGGTCGAAGCCCTGCGGATCGCCGAAGGCAAAGCGGAATAGGCGTCCAGCCTGTCACCCCAGCGGGAAGCGTCAGCGACCGGCGCGTGATCTGTCCTTCCAGTGGGAAGCGAGACGGCTTGTTGATCGAGTGAGCCGTGACGCGTGAGCGGCCGGGCCCAGCGCAATGCCCGGGGCCTTACGGCCAGCGGCTCACCCCTGGTTTCACATTCTCAAGTAAATCAACAAACCGGGCAGCGACCGGCGCGCACCCCTCACTCGTCAATCGACGCCTCAACCCGCACCGGCGTGGCAAACTCGCCCTCCATCTCATAAGGCAACTCCCAGACACGCTCGCCGGTTGAATCGGCAAAGTACAGGTGGCTTTCGCTCAGCTTCGTCGGATCCCCGTCGGCCCAAAAAACGAAAAACGGATCCTTGGCTGCGATCGGACGGCGCGCGTAATTGTGGTTGCGGTCGCTATCGGATGTGATTTGCGTTTCCCGCCGCCACGTCGCCCCCTGATCCATGCTCGTCCACGTCACCAATTCGCCACCGCCTTGGTACGGCTGCGGTCCCGGCTGGGACGGGACGCGACAGGTCCAAGTTCGCTCGTCCAGATACAAACTGCCCATGTCATAGTTATGGTCCGTGCCGCAGACAATCGAGGTTTTCCATGCCTCTCCATCCCAGCGGGTCACACGGAAATGACGTGGGTCGTTCGGCGGCCCCGGCTCGTGGCCGGGACTGGTGACGTACAGCAGAACCGGATGTCCCTCGCGGTCGAACCCCATGTCCTTCAAATAGACGTTCAACTTTTGCGAGGCGTAGTCGATCACACGGGCGGGCGAGGCGACATCCTCAAGAGGCGGCTGGACCGGCGTTCCATCGACCGTCGTCCACGTCTGCCCCCGGTCCGGAGTCTGGACATAATAAAGATCGGTGCGCTGATCGACGACGCCGTTGGGATGCCGATTAAAGAACGTACCGGTCAGTCCGTCGCGCGTCGCGCTGGTCTGGTAGTGTCCGCCACGACTATCACCCGGCTGACGAATACCGGCCAGTTTCTGATCGGCAGTCCACGTGACACCGTCATCGCTGGTTTCCCAGTACAGCTCTCGGACGCCGGTGTACTTCGTAAACAGGTGCAAGAATCCTTCGCCCGCGACGTGATGCGGCTGCGGGTACGTCATCTCTTCTTCGGAAATTAATTCAAAGCCATCGATGCTGTAGGGCTTGTTGCTCTTGTACTTGAATCCCGGGCGCACGCGTCCACGACCGCTCACAAAAATCCAAAGGTAGCCGGCATCGTCGACGGCGATGCTGGGGTTGTCGTGTGGATCATTGACCGTCTGTTTGTCATGAACCACAACGGGCTTGGGAACCCGATCCGAGGCGTGATCGTAATACGAAACCATGCACAGCAGATGCCGATCGTTTGGTCCCGTCGTTCCGCCATAGACAAAAAACGTCTTCTCGACCTGGGGACAATAGATTGCGAGCGGTGTGTGTTTGGCGGTGTAGGTCCCCAGTCCGCCGGAGTATTTGTCACCATAAGGAAACACCGGTTCTCGCGACGCTTTTGCATACGGCTGACCATCGCTTCCTTTGCCGTAGAACTGCCCGAGTGTGAACCAGATGCCCTTGTATCCATCCATCCGCTGCCCGTTCAAAACGGGGGCTTGTCCCGCAACGTTGCTGGCAAGAATGGCGCCGATCACCAGCGACAGCCAACGTTGGTGTGCAGCCTTTAGGCGTTCCGCACTGCCGGTCAATCGATTCGCACTGCCGAGGAATCGGCTAAAGCCTGGGCACCTCTCGTGGGTTCCCGTGTCACTCGTTTTAGTCATCAGTTCTTGGCTCCCAAACAGTAGAGAAATTCCTGGCGTCGGTCACCGTCATAGTGGGCGATTCTCATGAAGATGTGACTGTCACAGATCGTCGGCGTGGCGAACACACTCTCACCCAGCTTGTTTTCGGCGACCTTTTCAAATCCCTCTGGGCTTGCCTTGAACACGAACGTTTGCCCTTGCTCGTTGGTCGCGTAGATCAGATCACCAACCAAGACCGGCGAACTGCTGAAATCGCCTCCCAGTCTGGCTTTCCAGACGGTCTCGCCGGTTGCACAGTCGACACATTCGGCGATTCCGGCGTCGAGCGTCAGGTACAGGTAACCGTCCTTGTGCAGCATCGAGGGGACGTAGGTTCGGGTGTTGGTCCGCCAAGCGACCTTTCCCGATCCGTCGGCGAGGACGGCCGAGACGTGGTTGTCGGGATACCCGCCGCTGGTAAACACGTGTTTGCCATCGGTCAGTGTCGTCGTCACGCACTCTGTCGTCGCCCCTTCGATTTCCCAAAGCGTGGCGCCCGTGGCGGGATCCAGACTGGTGACCAGGTCACAACCGGTTAACACCAGTTGGTCTTTGCCCGAGACGTTTACGATCGACGGTGTGGGGTAATTCGGTTTTTCAGGACGATCACGTCGCCAAACGATTTCACCCGTCGCACGATCCATGGCAACGATCGCGCCGCCTCCCTTGTTGTCCGCCGAACAGATGACCAAATGCTCGTAGATCGCTGGCGAGGAACCATAACCTTGGTGAATGACGTAGTCGGACAGTTTCTGCTGCCAAAGGATGGTTCCCTTCAGATCGAGCGCCGTCGTGTGAATGGCTCCGTCGTTGAAGAAGTTGATGAACAACCGCTCGCCATCGGTGGCGACGGTGGATGAAGCCCACGATGCTTTTTCATTTGCTTTACGTTTGCCCTTCGTCTCGTAGTTGGCTTGGTGCACCACCGATTCCCACTGCAATGATCCCGTCTGGCGATCGAAGCAAAGCACCACTTGTACCTTGCGCGTGTCATCGGCGGTCGCCAGAAAGACATGTCGCCCGAACAACATTGGCGATCCGTGGCCACGACCGGGAATCGCGGTTTTCCAGACCACGTTGTCATCTTCACTCCACTGCAGCGGCGGGTTCTGGTCGGGCGCGGCGCTGCCGTCGCGCTGCTGCCCCCGCCACCACGGCCAATCGGTCGCGGGAAACGAGGGGGTCTGGGCGAACGCGACGTCCATCGCAAGCGTCAACAGAACAGCGGCGGAGAACAATGTCTTGAACATCATCGGTGTAAAAAACTCAGGGACGATTTTGTGCTTGGAAGAGCAATAGCATAGCGGGGCAAATGACCGTGCGCGGACCGTGTGAGGAACAGCCCGCAGACTCGCGCCAAAACGGCTGATTCAATCGACAGACCGTCAGGGGTTTACGCCCCCAATGCCGCACGCAACGCCGGTTCGATCGCGTTGGCTTGGTTGAAGAAACCGAGATCCGAGGGATGGGATCCATCGGTGGTGTCATCGCGATTGTCAGCCAACAGACTTTCACCGTCGACATAGAACAACC
>NZ_JBFHKV010000429.1:0-6521 GCF_041595215.1 Stieleria sp.
ATTCGGCGCCGAACATTCGTTCAACGGCGCGTCGGGGAACTGTTCGCAACGCGCCGTCGAAAGTTCCTACGAACCCGGTAGCGGTTCGACGATCATGGCGTATCAAGGGATTTGCGGCAGCGACAATCTGCCGGTCGAACCTGGCGACGAACGTTACTTTCACGCGGGAAGCTTTGACGAAATCCAACGCTTCATCTCAACCACCATCCCCACCTTGCGACCACCGGTGGCCAACGGCAATACAATCCCGACCATCGATGCCGGCCCCGATGTCACGATCCCCGCCGGTACGCCGTTTGTCCTGACCGCCGACGCATCGGATCCCGACTCCGGTGACAGCCTCACGTACACCTGGGAACAGATCGATGTCGGTTCCCCCAGCAGCGGACAAACGGTGCCGATTCCCGACGCCGCTGATGCGGTCGGCCCACTGTTCCGCTCCTTTGCCCCGACAGCCGCCCCGGATCGCACCTTTCCACGGCTGTCGGACATCTTGGCCAACACCAGTCCGTTGACCAATCGCGGCGAACATTTGCCGACCCAAAGTCGCGTCATGAATTTCCGCGCGACGGCGCGCGACAATCACGATGTCAGCGGCGCGACGATCAGTGGCGTCCGCAGCGATGATGTCCGCGTGACCGTGGTCGATACCGGCGCCGCGTTCGAAATCACGTCGCCCAACACCTCGGTGACGTGGTCCGGCGGCGGCAGCGAAACGGTGACCTGGGCCGTCGCGGGAACCAATGCCAACGGGATCAACACGGCGACGATTCAATTGAGTCTGTCCCTGGACGGCGGCAACACGTTTCCGATTCTGCTCGGCAACTATCCCAACAACGGGTCCGCATCGATTGTGGTGCCCAATCTTGATGTCTCGACCAGCCAAGCTCGGATTCGTGCCAAGGGTGTTGGCAATGTGTTCTTTGACATCTCCGACCAGAATTTTTCAGTCTCCGCCAACGCTTCGGCCGCGGGCGTGACGATCGTGGAAACCGGTGCGGGCACAGCGCTTCGCGAAACGCCGGGCATTGTGACCGATTCTTATCAGATCGCGTTGGACTCGGCGCCCAGCGGCGGTGCCGACGTGACGATCACGGTAACGGCCGACGCACAGAGCGAAATCAGTTTGACCGGCGCGGCCGGATCGTTCGCCGGCAGCCAAACGTTGGTGTTCAATCACACGACGCCGCAGAATGTCTTTGTCCGTGCGATCGATGACTTGGCGGTCGAAGGGACGCACGCGAGTACGATTTCGCACGCGATCACCGCCACCGACGACGCGACGAATTATCCGCTGTCGCTGGCCATTGCCAGTGTGGCCGCGGACATCATCGACAACGACACGGCGTTTCCGGCGTCCGGCAGCGGTCAATTGGTGGGCATCGACTTTGATCCCATCGCGGGTTCGTCGCCGACGAATTGGACGCGGGTAGACGTCGGTTCGAATCCGCCGTCGTTTGTCTTGAATGACTTGATCGACGAAGCCGGAAACGCGACCACGATCGACTTGTTGTTTGATGACAACACCGGCAGCGGAACCTCGACGCCTTCGAGCGGCACGTTGCCCAGCCACACACCTTCGTTAGCGGGGATCGACGGGCTGCTCTACAGCGGTCCTTTCGGTGGCCCGCCGGCACCGATCGACGTCACCTGGGCCGGACTGACACCGGGGTTTGAATACGATCTGTATGTCTTTGCGCTCGAGAATTTCATAGACACATTTGACCAGCGCGTCACGATCACCGGTGACGGCACGCCGATCACGTTCAACCAAGTGACCAGCAACGGCGTGCTGATGATCAATGACGAAGCCGGCAGCAACGCGCGGACGTTGGAGTCGTACGCCGAACGCGTCACCGCGACCGAGTTCGGGACGATCCGCGTGCGTGTCGAAGCCAACGCGGGAAGCGCCGGGATTGTGATCCCCGGGTTGGCGATCAGCGAAGTGATTCCTGCGACCACGATCGCATCGATCAATGCATCAAATTTGACACAGTCCGAAGGGGATTCCGGCACGACATCGTTTAGTTTCACGGTGACGCGGAGCGGTGATGTGTCATCGTCGGCGACCATCAACTATGCCGTGACGCCTCGCGATGGGAATCCGGTCAACGCCGCCGACTTTGGCGGTTCGTTTCCGTCGGGGCAAGTTCAATTCCAGGCCGGGCAGACCACCTCGCAGGTGGTGACGTTCAACGTCAGCGGTGACAGCGTCGGGGAAGCCGACGAGCGATTCACAGTCACGTTGTCGGGGCCGTCCGACGGTGCACGATTGGCCGTCACGTCGGCGATCGGCACCATTTCCAATGACGACGGCAGTTTGGGTTCGGGCAGCATCACGCTGGATACGATCGGACTGTACCAACCCGACGCTCCGCTGTTCCATCTCAGAAACGCGTTGTCCTCGGGTGGTTCAGACCAATTCTTTGCCTTCGGTCCCGGCGGCAACGCGGGCTGGATTCCGTTGTCCGGCGATTGGAACGGCGACGGCACCGACACCATCGGGCTGTACCAACCGGACATCTCGTTGTTCCATCTCAAAGACAGCTTCACGCCGGGGGCATCAGACCAGTACTTTGCCTTTGGCCCCGGCGGCAATGCGGGCTGGATCCCGTTGGCCGGCGATTGGAACGGCGATGGCACCGACACGATCGGGCTGTACCAACCGGACATTTCCCTGTTCCATCTCAAAGACACGTTCACGTCGGGGGCTTCCGACCAATACTTTGCCTTTGGCCCGGGCGGCAATGCGGGCTGGATCCCGTTGGCCGGCGACTGGAATGGTGATGGCACCGACACGATCGGGCTGTATCAACCCGACATCTCATTGTTCCATCTCAAAGACACCTTCACGTCGGGGGCTTCGGACCAGTATTTTGGATTCGGCCCCGGCGGCAATGCCGGTTGGCTCCCGATGGTGGGCGACTGGAACGGCGACGGCACCGACACGATCGGCTTGTATGAGCCGGCGGTCTCGCGGTTCCACTTGAAGGATTCGTTCACCGCCGGAGCGTCGGACTACTTCTTCATCTTCGGCCCCGGCGGCAATGCCGGCTGGACTCCGATCTCGGGCGATTGGAATGGGCCGTCCAGCCCGCCGCCACCGCCTCCACCGCCGACGTCCAACGGCTCGTCTTCTGGTTCGGGAGGCCAGGCGCAACGGGCGGAAGTCGCAGATGACTCTGAAACCCCAGAGGCATTCTTGGTCTCGTTGCTGGTCACTCGTTCTCCGCAGGCGAGATCGGCAACCCCGTCCGCCGGGATTGCCGTGATGGAAACGACGGACGAGTCGAAGCCACGTGACCGCTCCGTCGCCTTGATGACCGACACGATCGCCGACCACGCGATAGGCGGGAACGAGTCGCTGCGGTTGCTCGATGAGGCATTGAGCCGCTGGTGAGAACGGATGGGGCTCCGATCGCGCCAGGCCACACGCTCGGAATGAACTCGCTACGCGTCGACTTCGAAGATGGCTTCGATTTCGACGGCGATCTTTCCGGGCAGGCTGTTGGTGCCGATGGCGCTGCGAGCGCCGACGCCGTTTTCTTCGCCAAACACGTCTCGGAACAACTCGCTGCAACCGTTGATCACGGCGGGCGAATCGGGGAAGCCTTCGATGCACTGGACCAGTCCGAGCAACTTGATCACCCGTTTCACTTTGTCGAGCGAACCGAAGTGGTCTTGCAGCGTGGCCAGCATGGCCAGACCGGTTTGCCGAGCCGCCTCATACCCCGATTCGACATCCAAGTCCAATCCCAGACGACCGGTCGTCAGCGTCTTGTTCGGCTTTAACGGTCCATGCCCGGAAACATAGGCAAGACCGCCAACGACGACGACGGGCTTGTAAACGCCGGCCGGTGCAGGCGCAGGTGGTAGTTCGAGTCCGAGTTCTTCGATACGTTTTTGGTACGACATGGTTTGGTGGGGTTGGAAGCGGTGAATGGGAAAGCCAAAGTGTGTCAGTATTTCAGTCGTCTTTCAAGCTGACGACGACAGGAACCGCTGCGTTCGTGTCGTTGGACCATCCTTGCACCCTTGAGCGAAATTGATCATGAACGAACTGAGTGGCCGAAAGGCGTTGATCACCGGCGGGACCCAGGGCATCGGCGGGGCGATTGCGATCGCGGCGGCGAAAGCCGGTGCGGACGTGTTGCTGGTCGGATTACGACGCGACGCGGCGGCGGAACAGACGTTGGAACAATGTCGCCGACACGGAGTCCGCGCCGAACTGGTGCTGTGCGATTTATCGCGTGCCCCGGGTGAGTACCTGGATTCCTTGATGGCGGAAGTGGATGCGTTGATGCCAGGAATCGACCTGTTGGTCAACAACGCCGGGACGTACATCGACGTGCCGTTTTTGGAAATGGATTTTGACCGCTACCAAACCACCATGCATCTGAACGTTGCAGCGGGATATTTCTTGACCCAGGCGATCGCGCGGCGTTGGGTGGATGCCGAGGTCCAGGGGCGCGTCGTGTTCACCGGATCGATCAACGGGTTGCTCTCCGAACCCGATCACACCGCCTACGACACCAGCAAGGGGGCGGTCGCGGCGATGGTCCGTTCGCTTTGCGTGTCGCTGGCGCCCAAGGGGATTCGGGTCAACGCCATGGCGCCCGGTCTGGTGCGAACACCGTTGACCGATGGCGCGATCGGCGATGACAAGATGCGCCGTTGGATGGAATTGCACACACCCAACGGGCGCGTTCCGACCGGCGACGTGTGTGCGGGTACGGTGATCTTTTTATTGTCCGATGCGGCCGAGCACATTCACGGCCAGACGATTTACGTCGACGGAGGGATGAGTGCCTGGCAGCAACCCGACGTGCCTGAGTGAGGGACGACGGACATGACATTGGCGTGAACACGGCGTGACCCTGCAAAAGATGACTTAGACTTCCAACAGTGGGGTCATGCGCCGTCATCGGCTTTCTTGCGACAGCAACATGCATTGGTCTCGCCAAGATAGGGATTCGCCCACCATCACTCCCGCTTCAACAGAATTCTATCCGTCATGTCGACCTGCCAAACCTCTCCCGGCGCAACGTCCTCCCCCGCCGAAAACGCCTTCGTGGGACGTCAACCGATCTTCACTCCTGAAGTGGAGGTTTTTGCCTACGAGTTGCTGTTCCGATCGGGGGAGCAGAACGCCGCGATGATCACCGATGGTGATCGGGCGACAGCCAACGTGCTGCTCAATACGTTCACCGATATCGGTCTGGACACGATCGTCGGTTCGAAAAAGGCGTTCATCAATTTGACACGCAACTTGCTGACCAGTCACAACTTGTCGTGCATGCCGCCCGACCGCGTCGTCCTGGAAATCCTCGAAGACATCGAACCGGACGAGGAGGTGCTCTCGGCGATCGAGAAACTGGTCGAAGAAGGCTACAAGATCGCGCTGGATGATTTCGTCTATCGCCCCGAGTTGGAAGCGTTGATCGGGACTGCGGACATCGTCAAGATCGAGTTTCCGCTGATCCCCAAAGAAGACTTGGCGGATCACATCAGCAAGCTGCGTGCGTTGGGCGTGCGCACCATCTTGGCCGAAAAGATTGAGACACAAGAGGATTTCGAGCTCTGTAAGAGCCTCGGTTGCGACCTCTTCCAAGGCTACTTTTTCTGTCGTCCCCAGGTCATCAGCCAACGCAAGACGCAAGTCAATGTGGCCTCGATTGTGCGACTGATGTCCGAACTGCAAAACCCCGACATCACGGTCGGCGAAGTCGAAGGGATCATCCAAACCGACGCGAATCTTTCGTTCAAGTTGCTGCGGTTCGTCAATTCAGCCAACGCCGCGACCACACGCACGATCGATTCGTTGAAGCAAGCGACGACCTTGATGGGGATCTCGCGTTTGCGTTCCCTGGCCTCGATGATGCTGATGACCAGCATCGATGAAGGCAAGCCGCAAGAACTGATCAAGCTTGCCATGATTCGCGGTAAGATGTGCGAGTTGCTGGCGAGCGAATCACGCGCCACGCGACCGGACCGCTACTACACGCTTGGATTGCTTTCGGTCATGGACGCACTGTTGGACAAGCCGATGGACGAAGTCATCCCGCTGTTGCCGCTGGCCGACGACATGAACGACGCCTTGCTCAATCGAGCCGGCGAACTGGGGCACATCCTGCAAAGCGTGATCAACTTCGAAGCGGGAGAGATCACGCCGCCGATCTCGTTGTCGGCCGAGCACCTGACATCAGCCTATCAGCAGGCGCTGCGTTGGATCGCCGACTGCAACATCGACGGTTAATACGCCTCCGACGCTCCCGGGTCGCGCCCTATCGTTCGTCCCAGAAATAGGTCCGCTCCTCCGGCTTCGGCCGGTTGCGGTACAAATACGACGCGGCGAACGCCAGAATCGTGACCGGCAAGCCGATTCCTGTGATGACCGCGATGATGGAAAACCAAGTGAAGTTCATGGGGGCCTCCGGTTCGAACCGCGTCGGCGACCGCATCGGCGGTCGGACTCCATCTGCTGGGCCGCAAATGATCCCGAACAGGGCGGTCAATCCGGA
>NZ_JBFHKV010000430.1:0-6506 GCF_041595215.1 Stieleria sp.
CCCATGCGTTTGGAGGCCCCGCCGCAAAGGACGACGCCGAGCAGTTTGGGGTCAGGACTGGGCATAAGCGAGAAGCGAAGGACGTCGGTGGATGTGGGGCAGCGGATATCCTCCCCTCGCTGCGCTCGACCCCACTCGCATCAAGTTAAGTTCTCGGTTCGTCATTGAACTGAAGTCACCTTCCCTTTGGGATGTCGATTTAATTTCTGACGGATATGGCACCCTTCTCCCCCGCAAATCGTGAACAAGCTTGCTTGTCGATTTGTGGGGGAGAAGGGTCGCGGAGGAGTTTGCGACGACACGGGAGGGTGACTGTTTGACATCAGACGCACAATGCTACGACGCGTCTTGCTTGTCGATCACGTCTTCGACCCAGGACTTGGCTCGCATCATGGTGGGGAATCCGATCGTCGGGGCGGAGACGACGGCGACGTGCCGCAGGTCATCGGGCGTGCAACCGGCTTCGAGTGCTTTGCGGCAGTGCGAGTGGGCGGCACCTTCCAGTCCGGCGCCCAACGAGATCGCCAGCTTGACCAGTGCGACTTCGCGGGCCGACAGCGGACCGGCTTCTTTGGCGGCCTTCCCGAATGCCTCGTAGGATTGCATCAGGTCGGGATAGTCCGAGTGCATTTTCTTGTAGGGTTTCGGAATCATGATTGTTGAACGATCTCGTGGAGGAGGGCTTCGATGGTAAAGGGATTCGCGACGGCGTGAACGGTCAGCCCCCGTTCTTCCAAGGCGGCGGCTGTGACGGGCGAGATCGCGGCGAGTCGGACGTGTTTCAACCGGTCGCCGTATAAACGAGACAGGTTGATTGCCGTCGCGCTGCTGGTGACGGTGACCCAATCGATCTTTCCATCGTCCATCGCCTCGATGATCGACGGATCGGCGGAGTCGACGTCGACATTTTGATAGGCGACGACTTCGTGCACCTCGGCCCCGGCGTTTTTCAGTTTGCTCGGCAGTTCGTCGCTTCCACGGCTGGCGCGGATGATCGTGATCGATTGACCCGCCGCCGAGGATTGCAACTCGTCCACCAAGGACGTGGCGCGATAGTCTTCCGGTAGGATATCGGTGCGGATGCCCTGTTCCAACAATTTCAGCTGAGTCTTTTTGCCGATCGCGGCGACGGAGATGCCGGCCAGCCGACGGGAGTCGTATCGCAATTCGTGCAGGCGGCGAAAGTAATGTTCCACGCCGTTGGCACTGCAAAAGATCAGTTGGTCGGTGTCGTCGAGGTTTTCAATCGATCGGTCCAGCGCGGTAAAGTCGTCGATCGGTTTGACGGCGATCGCGGGGGCGATCAGGGGATAGCCGCCCAAGTCACGGATCGCGTCGGCCAGCACGTCGGCTTGATCGGCCGGCCGGGTGACCAGAATGGTTTGACCGTGAAGCGGCCGATGCTGGACCCATCGCATCGAATCGGCCAGCGTCGTGACGGCACCGATGATCGCAATCACCGGCGGGCGAAAGTTGCTCGCGGGGGTGAGCCGCTGGGCGACTTCATCGAGCCGGCAGTGGAGCGTGGTTTGATCGGGCAAACTGCAGCGTCGGACGAGGGCGGTCGGGGTCGCGGGGTCTTTGCCGGCGTTGATCAACGCGTCGGTCCAGACCTTCGCCGTCGTCACGCCCATGTAGATCACCAAGGTGCCGGGAAATCGGGCCAAGGCGTCCCAATCCAACGCCGATTCGCTCTTTCCGGGTTGTTCGTGACCGGTGACCAAAGCGACGGCGGAGGCCAGTTTTCGGTCGGTGATCGGGATGCCGGCGTAGGATCCGGCGGCCAGGGCGGCGGTGATACCGGGGACGATTTCGAAGGGGATCCCGGCCTGATTCAAGGCGTCGACCTCTTCGGAGGTGCGGGCAAACACGGCCGGATCGCCGCCTTTGAGCCGAGCGACGGACTTTCCCAAGGCCGCGTGGCGAAGCATTTCCTGGATGATCTCGTCTTGCCGCCAAATCCGCGTTTGCCCGTGTTTTCCTACGCAAATGTGCTCGGCGGCAGGCGCCAGGGCCAAAATTTCGGCGTTGCTCAAGCCATCGTAGAGCACGACGTCGGCCCCCCGCAGACAGCGAGCCCCCCGGAGGGTCAGCAGTTCGGGGTCCCCCGGACCGGCACCGATCAGATAAACAATTGGTTTCATGGGGATAATTGAGCGTAATGGGCGGGTTTTTCGTAGTCCTGGACCGCCATGATCGGGCGACAAAACAGAGTTCCAAGTTGACTCTGGACAGCAAGACCAAGCATCGCCATACTACGCGGCCCTCAAATTGGGCGAAATCAAGCCCATGGGCGGCGAGTGCGCCAACTGTCAGCCAAGAAGTACGAACTGGACTCTCGGCCGATCGTCCCCTGCTACGAACATTTTCCGGCAACCATTACGTAACGAAATGCCAAACACAGCGAGTGCCAAGAAACGGCTCCGTCAAAACGACAAGCGACGCCAACACAATCGTACCCTCCGCAGCCGGATGCGCACGCAACTTCGCCGCGTCCGCGAAGCCGTCGCCGCCGGCGACAGCGAAACGGCTCAATCGGAGTTTCGCATCGCCACCAAGCGACTCGATCAAGCCGCTGCGAAAAACTTGATTCACAAGAACGCAGCCGCTCGCAGCAAGAGCCGGCTGAGCAAGCTGGTCAAGTCGGTCGCGTAGCGATCGGCCAGGCACAGCCAGGGCTGCGACTGGCGTCGCAGGGGTCGCAAGCTGGAAGCGTACGCCACTAGCGCTTTCGGGGCACTTTGGAGACGAAGTGCACCGGTTGTTCGGGCAACGATTCGAGGAACAGCTTGCCGTAGCGCTTGGTGCAAACGCGGGGGTCGAGCACGACCACCATGCCGCGATCGGATCGGGTGCGGATCAAGCGACCGACGCCCTGGCGGAATTTGATCGCGGCTTCGGGCAACTGATAGTCCGTGAAGGGATTGCCGCCGCTTTTTCGAATCGCATCGAGCCGGGCTTCGAGCAACGGATGGTCGGGAACAGCAAACGGCAATTTGGTGATGATCACGTTGGTCAACGCATCACCAGGAACATCCACGCCCTGCCAGAAACTATCGGTGCCGAACAGCACGCCGGGGCTCTTCTTGAACGCGTCGACCATCTGCGATCGACTTTGATCGCCGCCTTGCGTGTACAGCGACAGATTCTTCGACGCCAACCAACTGCTCAACCGGCTGGCGCATTGCTTGAGCAACCCGTAGCTGGTGAACAACACGAACGCTCGGCCGCCGGAATGTTCCACGAACCGTTTGATCTGGTCCGGCAACGCACGCTCAAACGCGTCTCGCTCTTTGGACGGATCGGGCAGATCGCGGACGACGACGACCTGTGATTGTTTGGAATAATCAAAGGGGCTGCCGACGCGGACCGACATTCCACCGGTGAGCCCAACGCGGGAGCGAAAGAATTTGAACTTGTCGTCGTTGCCCGATGCGATCGTCGCGCTGGTCATCACGACGCTGCGGATCATCTTGCTTTGGAACAGACACTCGCGCAATGCCGAGCCCACGTCGATCGGTGACGATGAGAGCTGCACCCGGTCCATGCCGCTCCGGGTCGGGGTGGCTTCGACCCAGAAAACGGTGTCCTCGTCTTCCTGTTTCAGCCAACGGTCCAACGAAGAACTGAGCAACATCAGACGGTCGTGCGAGGATTCGAAATCCATTCGATCCGACTCTTCTTTCTGTCCCTGAGCCTGGGTCAACAGTTTCAACGCCAGCTCCTTCATCGGCTTGGAAAGTGAGTTGCTGACCACGTCGGGTGCGGCGACGCGACCGTTGCCGGGCGCGTGATCGCGTTTCCAATCCAGGATGTCGGCAAAGAACGTGCTGTGGGCAAAACGCAACCGGTCGACTTCTTGTTGCAGCCCGCGCAGGTCTTTCTCGACCAACAATCCTTTCTGTTTGCGGTCGTTGTACAGCCGATCAAACAGGAACGTGAATTGCCCGCTGGTCAACCGCAGCCCCAGGTGTTCGCCCGCGACGGCTTCGGCGGTGTGGCATTCGTCCAAAATCACCGCGTCGTAGTCGGGCAACAACGCCACGCCTTCGTTGCGGAGGGCCAGGTCACTGAAGAACAACGCGTGATTGACGATCAACAACTGCGCGTTGGTGGCTCGGCGACGGGCCCGAAAATAGAAACAGTCTTTGAAGTGGTCGCACTTCTTTCGCAGACAATTGCCGGTGTCACTGACGATCTCATCCCAGACTTCGCGATCGGGTTTAAAGGGCATCGATGCCAGACTGCCGTCGCTCGATTCGGCCGCCCATTTCTGGGTGTGGCGAAGTTGTTGGTACTGGATGTCCGACCCCAGCAGCGAAGTCATTTTGCCCAGCGTGCGTTCCAGCCGTCGCTTGGACAGATAGTTGCTCCGCCCCTTGACCAGCACACTGGAAAACTCTCGCGGGATGACGCTATTGAGCAAGGGGACGTCTTTGGCAATCAGTTGCTCTTGCAGACTGATCGTGTGTGTCGAAATCAAGACGCGGGGGCGGCGCGTTTTTTCGTCGGAGGTCTTGATGATCGGCTCGCCGGTCGCGTGCAACACGGCCGGCACCAGGTAGGCAAAGCTCTTTCCGGTGCCCGTTCCCGCCTCGGCCACCAAGTGCTGACCCGTTTGAAGTGCCTTGGCGACGGCGTTGGCCATCTGCAACTGCTGCTCACGGGGCTCGTAGTTCGGCATCCGGGCCGCGATACGCCCCTGGGCGCCGAGAATCGCATCGACAGTCAGTTCGTCTTCGGTCAATCGAGGGGCACGTGAGTGGGGCAAGGGGTCGGGTGACTTTACCCAACTAACATACGGGCGAAGATCAGAGAGCGGAACTCGTCCGCATCGAGATCCAATCACCGAGTCGATCCAACCGCACTGGTACCCGGCCCACCGCACGGCCACCCGGACCCCCGTTTGCTAGCAAACTGAGCGGACAGGGGGTTCTGTGCGGGGGCGTACACTGAATCGATCCGCGGAAGATTTCGGCGGACCGATGCGAATGACCAGAGGTGTCTTTGCGGCGGCGATAAATCAGATGTCACCGACGGGTTTTCCACGTCGGTTTGGTTGTGACAGGCGGCGCCCGCGGTTAAGTTTCTGGTGGCGTCGCGAACCGCTCCGGGGGGTCCGGTCGAGCGGAGTGGCGTGTGGGCTTTTCCACTCGTCGGACTTTTCCACTCTGGAATCAGAAGGAATTAAACATGGCAAAGAAGAAAGCAGCTGCAAAGGGTCCCAAGGTGGATCCGAATTTGAAAGCCGTTTTGGAGCGCGAGCCGGGCTTGGCGACGACCCTGCAGCAGATCGAAAAATCGTTCGGCGAAGGATCGATCATGCCGCTCGGTGCGTCGACGCATTTGGACATCGAAGGCATTCCGACGGGCAGTTTGTCGCTGGACATGGCACTCGGCGGACAGGGGATTCCACGGGGCCGGATCATCGAAATTTTCGGTCCGGAATCCAGTGGTAAGACGACGTTGGCACTGCATGTGTGTGCCGAGGCGCAAAAGCAAGGCGGGATCGCGGCGATCATCGACGCCGAGCACGCGTTTGACCCGAGTTGGGCGAAGAAGCTGGGTGTCGAATTGGACACGCTGTTGGTCAGCCAGCCGGGCAGCGGCGAAGAAGCGATGCAGATTTGCGAAATGCTGGTCAAAAGCAACGCGGTCGACACCATCGTGATCGACTCGGTCGCGGCCTTGGTTCCCAAGAAAGAACTGGAGGGGGAGATCGGTGACAGTCACGTCGGTTTGCAGGCTCGATTGATGAGTCAAGCGATGCGAAAGCTGACCGGTGCGATTGCCAAGAGCAAGTGCGCGGTGATCTTCATCAACCAGATTCGGGAAAAGGTCGGCGTGATGTTCGGCAGCCCCGAGACGACGCCGGGCGGACGGGCGCTGAAGTTCTACAGTTCCTGCCGGATCGACGTCCGTCGCATCGGTGCACTGAAAGACGGCGAAGAGCAAGTCGGCCAGCGGGTCAAAGCCAAGATCGTCAAGAACAAGGTCGCACCTCCGTTCCGTATCGCTGAATTCGACATGATGCACAACAACGGCATCAGCTACGAAGGCGACTTGTTGGATCTGGGAACGACCCACAAGGTCGTCAACCGCAGCGGTGCTTGGTTCAAGTACGGTGAAACGTACCTGGGTCAAGGCAAGGAGAAGGCACGCAACTTCTTGATCGAGAACACCGACGTGGCGGAGGAGATCAAGCAGAAGGTGATGCAAGCTGGCGGATTCGGTCCGCCGGTGGACGAAGCACCGATGATCGACGACGCCTCTGAACTGGACGTCGAAGCCGGCGAAGAAGTCGCCAATTCGTAGCGCTCGAATCTTGTGATTCGGTTGCAATCCCCGTGGGAGAGGCTTCCAGAGCGTCAAATCGGTGTCGGATCAATCGTGTTGCGACGTCGACGCGTAGGTCAGGCTGTGCCTGACGGCCCCTCGGTCGAAGTCAACCCATACGCATCAAGTTGAGAAGTAACCCTCCCGTGTGCGGGAGGGTCGAGCGCAGC
>NZ_JBFHKV010000431.1:0-6503 GCF_041595215.1 Stieleria sp.
AGTCGACACGGCTGTGTGTTGCCACCACGAACCGCCCATCGGGCGAGAATTGAATGGAGTGGTCGCCGTCGGACTGGGTGATCGCCACCAACCCTTCGCCATCGAATCCGACGCGGACAAGATGCTGGTGGTACGGATCCTGGTCGTCGTAATAGTCCCCGACCATCAAATCCAACGTCCGGGCATCCTCATCAATCCGCACGATCTCACGCACCAACCAATCCCCCGACGTGATCGCATGCATGCCACCACTGACGTCACCGTCACTCGGGGAAGGTCGATCGCGTCGAGGGGAGGGCTCACCTTGGCTTACGTCCTCACGCTCGTCGTCCTCGCGGTCGGCATCCTCGCGGGCAGTATCCTCCCCAATCCCGTCCCACAAATCCACCAAATACAGGTGCCGATAGCCGCTCCGTTCGCTGGCATAGATCACCTCATCGGTGTTTTCCAAGTACGTGAACAATGGAACCTGCGGTCCATGCATGGTCCAAATGAATGTCGTCGAGGTTTCATCGATCACTGTCCGAACCGTCTGCTCCAGCGGATCGATCACAAACAACCGGACGCGTTGGTGTCCGCGATCCACTTTCTCGATCGCCAAATGATGTTCCCCGAACCAGCGGATTCGCGGTCGTCCAAAATCAATCTGCGGCAATTCGGTTTCCAGACGCTCGCCGGTTTCCGCATCAAACAGAAACAACTCAAACACGTCGTACTTGTCGCCCGGCAGCCGGTAGGGGCGGGCGCGGACTTTGGCTCGTCCACCACCGGCGGGCGATGATTCGATCGTGGTGGTCTCTGGCGGTTCGTTGCGTTCGACTTTCCAGGCGGCAATCACTGCCCCATCGGGCGACCAGGACGGAGACACGATGTCGTGGCCATCGATGGAGCCGAAGTCCAGGTCGATCCAGCGAGCCTCCTCGGCACCGTCAATCCGCAGTCGTACTCCGTTCGGCGAAGACTGCAATGCGGACATTCCGTCGGGCGATGGAATGCGGTCCCTGCCCCGGTCCGACCGGTTACGGCGTGATCGTGAGTCCCGAGACGACAGTGACTTCGGCGTTTCGAATTTCTCTTTGATCCGCGCCACAGTCGGCGGCGATTGGGCGATGGTGCTGCCGAAGAATTGGCCATCGGAGGCTTTCACCATCCAGGCGTGTCCGGCGAAGGTGTGCTGGGAATAGGATTGGCCAGGGGCCAAATCGCTGTAGGGTCGAGGTTTCCCGTTGGTGTCGATCCAAAACAGCTGCACCGTTTGGTCCGATTCATTGACGAACTCGACACTCGTCTCCAAGGCCGACGGCTGCGAGCGAGGCAGCGGCCCTCCGCGAAGTGCATCGTCGGGATCCAGATTGGAGCCGGGCTCGACCGTCGTGATCTCGCCCGTCGTGGCGTCGACCGATCGAATCGCCACCGATCCATCGGCTGCCTGCATGGTGAACGTGAACCGCGTGTCATCGATCCACTCGGGAACGATCCGCTGGTTGATCGTCCGGCTGCGTCCCCCCGAGTCACCCTCAGCAGCCGGCAGGGATTGCAAATTCACCAGGCCGCACCAGCCCAGTCCAAACACGACAAACACAAAGGCTGAAGCACGCAACGCAAAGACCCTCGACGACACCGAGAACGAATCGGACCAGACCGCAGTCTAGCTGCTGGATTCCTTTCCGAAATGGCCCTCGCTGAGACCGCCCTCACCCCCTGCCGACCTGTACGCCCTCCCGGTCTGGACATTTCGATACACTCCTTGAACACTTACCGACGCGACGATTCGTGTTTTTTCCTCAGAGGATTTCATCGATGGCTGATTGGCTCGAACCCGGCACCAAGGCTCCCGCATTCACACTGAAAGATGACCAGGGGGACAAGGTCAAACTGAGCGACCTCAAGGGTGGCCCCGTCGTGCTGTACTTTTACCCCCGCGACGACACGCCGGGCTGCACGAAAGAAGCCTGTGCGTTTCGAGACCGATATGACGAGATGAAGAAACTGGGCGCCCAACTGTTTGGCGTCAGCGCCGACTCCGCCGAAAGCCACACAAAGTTTCGTGACAAGTATTCGCTTCCGTTTCCGTTGCTGGTCGACGAGAAGCACGTGATGTTGGAAAAATATGGGGCCTGGCGCGAAAAGAACATGTATGGCAAGAAATCCATGGGGATCCAGCGCAGCACCTACCTGATCGATGCCGACGGCAAGGTCGCGAAGGTCTGGAAGCGGGTCAAGGTCGATGGTCACGACCAACAGGTGATCGACGCCTTGGCTGAACTTTAGGGCGGCCTGAATCGCCGTCTGCGCAGTGTTCGGCCGATTAGCGGGCCATGAAGAGCGTGGTTGGCGTGTAGCCGTTGGACCCGACCGGTCCGTCGTTTCCCCCTCGTCGCCTTGCCGAGTCGTCCCTCCCCACAACATCTGGGTTCAACCAGACGGCCACCTGTGGGGATGACGTCCCCTGGCACCGAGATTCTCTGCGAGCTACGCTTCGGGTGAACGCTCAGGCGTCGCGAACCCCATTCTCTCCGCGCTGCATTTGCCTTAGCCATGGCTCATACGATCGTCATTTTTGGTGCCTCGGGCGACCTGACAAGTCGCAAATTGATTCCAGCGCTCTACAGTCTGTTCAAAAAGGACAAACTGGACAGTGTGATGCGGATCGTCGGCGTCTCCCGGTCACAATTCGAGCACCAACAATTCCGCGATTCCCTCCGCGAGTCGACGGCGAAATTTGCCGGAAAACTGTTCGACGCGGAATCCTGGGACGAATTCAGTCAGCACGTCTTTTATCAGCCGGGTGACATCAAAGAAGCCGCCGACTTCGACGCCTTGGGAAAATTCCTGGACGAAATCGAACAGGGCGAAAGCGCCGGACGCGTGTACTACCTCTCGACGATGCCCCAGCTGTACGAGGAAGCCATCAAGCAACTCGGCGCAGCCGGACTGGCCGATGATGATGCCGGCTTCCGAAGAGTGATCATCGAAAAACCATTCGGAACGGACCTGGCGACCGCCCACGCACTGAATGATTCGATCCACAAGGTCTTTCGCGAAGACCAAATCTATCGGATCGACCACTACCTCGGCAAAGAAACCGTCCAGAACATCTTTGCGCTGCGATTCGCCAATTCGATCTTCGAACCGATTTGGAATCGCAACTATGTCGATCACGTCCAAATCACCGTCGCCGAAGAAGTCGTCATCGGCCGCCGGGCCGGCTACTACGACAGCGCCGGAATCATGCGAGATATGTTCCAAAACCATATCCTGCAATTGATGATGATCACCGCAATGGAACCGCCGGCAAAATACGATGCGGCGCTGGTGCGTGACGAAAAAGTCAAAGTGCTGCACAGCGTCCGCAAGATGACCGGCGGCGCGTTCGCATCCGACACCGTCCGCGGACAATACGCCGGCTACCTGAACGAAGAAGGCGTGCCCCCGAACAGCCAGACCGAAACCTACGCGGCGCTGAAACTGTATTGCGACAACTGGCGTTGGAAGGGCGTTCCGTTTTACTTGCGAAGCGGCAAAGGCATGTCGTGCCGGACCACTCAGATCGTGATCCAGTTCCGCCACGTGCCCCACATTCTGTTCGGTCAAAAAACACGTAGCCCCGTCGGCAATCGGCTGGTCATCCAAATCCAGCCCGCCGAAGGAATTCAGCTGCACTTCGAGTCCAAGGTGCCTGAAAGCGAGATGAAGACGCGAACCAGCACGCTGGATTTCGATTTCAACCAAACATCCAAAGGCGACATGCCCGACGCCTACCAACGGCTGCTGCTCGATGCCATCCTTGGCGATGCAAGTTTGTTTGCCCGGAGCGATGAAGTTGAATTGGCCTGGGGCATCGTCGACCCGATCCTGGCCGCTTGGCGCAGCCCCGCCGCGCCGGAGCTGTTCCAATACGAGCCCGGACTGTGGGGGCCGCCGGAAGCCAACGAGTGGATGGCCAATCAACACCATCGCGAATGGTTCGACGTTTGCCCGGTGCTGACGCACCCGTGACCCCGGCTGACCCACCCGTGACCCCGATGGGACCGGCAGTGAAGCAAGTGCTTCACCGCGTCACCCGGTTGCGCCACGCACCTGCCTCGTAGGCGACACCGCCGCTACTGGCAGATTCCGCCACAGCACCGCGGTGCCCCGCACGATTCGCCGCCCGAAGCCATCGGCAATGACCCGCTTGCGCCCTTCATATTCGGAGCCGCCGGGGCGCTCATCAATCGCGTCAGCTTGACGTTGCCGCACTCCGGGCACGAAACCGGCTCTTCCGCCGATCGGACGAGCAGCTCGACGGACTTGTCACATTTGGAACATTCGTATTCGTACAGTGGCATGATCAACCTCGATTATCACGTAATTTCTATCCCAGCACGCGGCGTCAGCCAGTGGCGCGTGACGGCATCATTAACATACCGCCCGCCCACGCTTCCCGCCTGCATCTCTGACCGCTCGGCCTCTCATTGGATATGATGGCTCGCTCACGTTTCTATTGTTGGTCGGCCATGACTCTTTGACAACCGGAACCGGATCGGGGGAACGATGAAACGAGAAGACGTCCGACGCGTCGATCAGATCGCGATCGAAGAATACGGAATGCTGGGATTGGTCCTGATGGAAAATGCGGGGCGTGGCGCGGCCGAGCGAATCGCCGCGTTGTGCCACGAAACACCCAGCGGTGCCAACCCGGTTTGCATCCTTTGCGGCCCGGGCAACAACGGGGGCGACGGCTACGTCATTGCCCGTCACTTGGAATTGCTCGGGTTTTCCGTCCACATCCTGTCGCTGGTCCCGCTGGATCGATTGACCGGCGACGCGAGTGCCAACGCTTCGATCGCGGCCCGGGCAGGACTGACCATCCAGATCGCCAAGTCCGACGAGGACCTGGATCGGTGGATCGCGGACGATGAAACCGTCGTGGACTGCCTGCTCGGCACGGGCGCGACGGGCGCGCCCAGAGGCCTGTATGGCGACGCGGTGACGCTGGCCAACAAACGGCGTGGGCTGAGAGTCGCCATCGACCTGCCCACCGGACTGGACTGCGACACCGGCACCCCCGCCGAAGTGACGTTTCGTGCCGACCTGACCGTCACCTTTGTCGCCGAAAAAGAAGGGTTTTCAAAGCCCGCAGCCAAACCCTGGCTGGGAACCGTGCAAGTCGTCGGCATCGGAGTCCCCCAAGCCTTGCTCAACGACTTCAAAGTGGCGTAAGCTTCCAGCTTGCGATCCGTGGCACAAGCTTCCAGCTTGCGATCATCCCAGTCCCAACTTCCCAGACTCGTCGAGGTTTTATTGTGGCCGAAGTCATCGAAGCAACGCCGTTGAACACCCCTGATTCGGACGCGCTGCGTTTTCTCCCCGAAGGCCCGTATCAAATCGCGCCGGGGGCGTTTTCCTGGGTGGGCATTCAACACGGCGCCGATGCGACCCACGGTAGCCTGAATCGCTACGACTTCGACAGCGGGAAAAACGTTTCACAAGACTTACCCGGCCGGCCGGGGTTTGCGTTCCCCTGCGAAACTGCGAATCGTTTTGTCGTCGGATGCGAACGTTCGCTAGGTTTTTTTGACATTGCGACCGAACAGTGGGAACCGTTCTGCGAAAACATCGACCATGACGTGACCAACACGATCATCAACGACGGCCTGGCCTATGAAGACAACCTGATCTTCGGAACCAAGGACCTGGAATTTGCCACCAAGAAGGCGGGGCTTTATCTGTACCGGGGACGCGACAAAAAATTGATCCGGCTACGCGACGACCAGATCTGCAGCAACGGCAAAGCAATCGTTCTCGATGGGGGACAACTCTCGTTGCTCGACATCGATTCGCCGACGCGTCAGGTCGTTCGCTATGGCGTGGACCTTGACAACGGAACCTTGACCGAACCCGACGTCGTGCTCGACCTGACATCGGACCCGGCGGTTCCTGATGGAGCGATCCTGACACCTGACGGCAGCGGGCTGATCATCGCGATGTTCTTGCCGCAATCGGCTGCCTTCGGAGAAACCAGGTTGTACGATTTGGCCAGCGGGGAGTGCCGAAAGGTCTGGCGCACTCCGCTTTCGCCACAGAACACTTGCCCGGCCCTCGTCGAACACGCCGGAACACTCAAATTGGTGATCACGACGGCTGTCGAAAATATGTCCGCCGACGACCGGGCGGTCTGCTCCAACGCGGGCAGACTATTCGTCGCCGACAGCGGGCTGGACGTTGGGGACTGGAGCCCACCGGTGTTCCAGGCATGATCCCGGCTTTCGCGGAAACGACGAGACGGCGTCTCCGCTCGGCCGCTTAAACCCGGCCCCACAACCCCGGCCCCCTCATATACTGACCGATCGCGACCGCGGCGCGTGATCGGCGCTTCCCACGTGGACCGGAGTCGCCTGGTCGTCGGTCGCGATGGGCAGCGTGAATTCAAACCACGCGCC
This sequence comes from Stieleria sp., assembly GCF_041595215.1. Taxonomy (NCBI): domain Bacteria; kingdom Pseudomonadati; phylum Planctomycetota; class Planctomycetia; order Pirellulales; family Pirellulaceae; genus Stieleria; species Stieleria sp. The sequence continues at coordinate 6,426 of NZ_JBFHKV010000431.1, forward strand.
GTCAGCACCATCAACCGTGTACAGCCTCCCCTGGTGTGACTCGATGATCGAACGACTGATCGCCAGCCCCATCCCCAT
>NZ_JBFHKV010000432.1:0-6500 GCF_041595215.1 Stieleria sp.
AGGAATTGGCGACCAAGGCGACGACCGTGACCCGAATGACGTTGGCGAAAATGGCCAACAGGCATGCGATCGCCAGGTAGATCGGTGCCATCCAAATCCGTCGTCGCCGCCACGAGATCATCAGAAAGGCGAGAAAGCTAAGCGTGAAGACGGACTGAATTCCGCTGCAGGCCTCGGCAACAAACAGCTCGCGATCGGCAAGCTGAATCACATTGTTGGTCACCGCGTGTGGAACCGCCAGCGTGTCCAGCAAGACACTCGACATCCACGTCGTCACGTTCTGCAGCCACAGCACCAACAGCGTGTCGGCGCGAACCAGTTGAACGATCGTCAGCAACGGAAGCACGAGGACCAACAACGTTGAATCCTCCGGTCCACGCATCGCGTACAGCATGGTCGCGCAAAGGATCGCGAATGCGACTGCCGCAAACCAGGGGAACTGCACCACCGTCCCGAAGGCAGTCAGCAGCAACGCGAATCCGATCGCCGCCCAGCTGAACCAACCGCGCGGAGGATAGAAATAGCCGTCAAAGCGGAGGTACGTCAGCCAGGCCACCGCGGCGATCGCGAACGGAAAATAGCGATAGGTCGGATTGCCCCACATGCCGATGAAGTACGGCACCAACAACGGAGCCACGGCGAGAAACAAGCCGAGCCAAAACCAACGCCAATTGGGGTGGGGTTGGGAATCGCTGGTTGTCGCGGGCTGAATCGGTTCGGCCTGGTCGAGCATGGACGTGTACAGGCCTGTCGAGTCGGTGGTCGACATTGGCAAATCAGTCTACTGGAGAGTGTTCAGGTCGGTGTGGTGTGGCGATGGGGCGACGGGTGTCAGCCATCGAAATTCGGCTTGTTCGACGATCCGCCAGACGAAGCATCCGCGCCGCCGTGTGAGTCCGGTTCGTCGCGCGAGCCCGGCGGGTCGGCCAGCAAGGTGCCGGCGGAAAACGGGCGCGGTGGGCCGGATGCGGCGGCCCGGGAGACCGAGTTTCCGTTTTTCGCCGCTTGGGGGCCCTTGCCGGACGGGCTGCTGCCAGACGGGCTGCTGCCAGACGGGCTGCTGCCAGACGGGCTGCTGCCAGACATCGCCGCCGGCGCGGGGCGGGAAAGACGAATGGTGTTTTGAGACGAGACCGCGACGCTGGTGCTGGAGGTTTGGCCGTTGCGTCGATAGTAGCCGCCGTAGCGTCCGTACTTGTAATAACCGTATCCGCGGTAACCGTCGCTCGCACTGGTTTCGTCGGAATTGTTGATCACCACGCCCAAGACATTGGCGCCGACGCCGTTGAGGATGTTGAGTGCTTCGCGGGCATTCGGCTTGCTCTTGCGGCGGATCCGCAGGGTCAAGATCAACGCATCGGACATGCTTGCGGTGATGCTCGGGTCGGTGACGACCAACAGCGGGGGCGTGTCCAGGATGATGTAATCGTATTGTTCTCGGAGATACTCAAGCAGCTCGTTCATCACCGGCAACGAAAGCGCTTCGGCGGGGTTGGTCGGGATCGGACCACAGGGCATGATCGACAGCTTGGGCAGCGGCGTGGCGTGGGCGGCTTCGAGCGGCTCGCATTCGCCGTTGAGGACGTTGGTCAGTCCCAGTTTTTCATCGCAGTCGAAGTTGTCGGTCAGCTGGGGGCGACGCAGGTCACAATCGATTGCCAAGACCCGTTTGCCGCTTTGGGCGATCGAGCAGGCCAGATTGCACGCGATCGTGCTCTTGCCATCGCCCGGCAGCGGGCTGGTGATCTGGATGACCTTGCCGCCCTTGATGTTGTTGGTGTCAAAGAACACGGTGGTTCGCAGCGACCGGATCGCCTCGGCAGCCGACGACGACGGTTGATGGACCACCGTCAAGTCGGTCGACAGTGTCTTGTAAGGATCGAGTTCTCCTTTCTTGGTCTTTCGCCGTTTGCCGCGGAAGAACGGGATGTGCGTCAAGATCGCCACGCCCAGCATCGAACAGATCTCTTCGGGGTCGCGGAACGTGTTGGCGTTCTTTTCCAGCAGCAGCGCGAGCCCGCCGCCGAGCAACAGACCGACCAGCGTGCCGAGTCCGCCCAGTTTCAAAATGCTGGGGCCGACCAGATACGCCGGGGTGGGTTTCATCAACTCGACCACCTGCGTCACGCTGTCGTTGTCGGACAGTTGCGTTTTGCCCAGGTTCTCTTTGAGCTGTTGCATCAATTGGCGATACTGCTCCATCTCGCGAACCATCGATTCGTTACGCAGCTCCTCGCTGGAGATCTTCGCCGCGAGCACTTTTTCTGTTGCGATCTGCTCATCCAATTCCTTGATGAACCCTTTGAGCATCTCGACCTTGGCTTGGTGCGAGTAGACGACTGCTTGGACGGTTTCTCTGGCCCGTTCGATCGGGTCACCCAGGTCTTCGAACCATTCGCGTCGCAGTTTGGTGATGCGGTCGGCTTGCTCACGAACCAGGCGGAGCAGCTCTTCACGCGTGGTTTCGAGTTCTTGATCGAGTGCCTTGACGGTCGGGTGGGAGGGACCGAATTGAGAGACGTTCTGGTTTTTGGCGACGATCAGCGGCAGCAGTTTCTTTTCCAGGTCGATTTCGGCCAGCAAGCTGTCGCCGATGATCGGATCGGGTTCGCGGGCGTCGGCAATGCTGCTGACTTTTACCCCCAACAACTGGCTCATCACACTCAGCGCGATCCGCGGGTCTTCGGTTTGTGCGGCGACGGTCTCCATCCGTTTGAGCACTTCTTCTTCGCGACGGAGTTCTTCGAATTGAGCCGAGCGTCGTTTCGTCAGCAGTTGCTGTTGCTCGCGGTGCGGGTTTTGTGCCCGTCCGTCGGCATCCCAGGTCAGCGGGGCGTCGCGACGGAACTCGGCGTAGCGATCTTCCAATTGGGCCAACTTGGGACCGAGCGTCGTCATCGCCATGGTGATCAACCGCTCCAGATCCGCCTGGGCGGTTTTGTGTCGCTGGTTGTAGTACTCTTGCAACGCTTTGCTGTAGGCCTTGATCGCCGCTTCGCAGTGTTCGGTGTTGTTGCTGTCGAAGTGCAGCAACGTGATCAACGATTGCGCCGTTTTGACGTCCGTGACTTCGGGTTCGAGTTCCAGTTGTTCCTGAACTTCGACGATGAAGCGATCGATGCTGTTGCCGTAGAATTCGCGGTGCGGCACCATGTCGGGATCGTTGAAGGCCATCGTGGCGACGGTGTCGCTGAACAACTGGGCCTGCAACACTTCGATGTCCGGGACGCCGCCGACGACTTCGCCGGTCAAGGCGTCAAAAATCGGCGGCCGATTCGATTCGACCATCAGCCGGGTGCTGCTGCGAAACGTCTCTTCGGTTCGCGAGTAGACCAGGAATCCGATCACGCCGAACACGATGGCCGGCAAAATCACGGCCCAGCGGTAGCGCCACAGCGCTCCGAGGACATCCAGGGGCTGCGTCGCCCCGGTCGACGCGATCTGGCGGCTGCGACGGTTGGAGGGTGGAGTCGAAGTTTGTTCTGCAATCATCGTGGGGCGTGAATCTGTTTCGGCAGAGCGTGGGGGAGTACCGACACCGAAGCGTGCCGGCCGGGCGCGAGCAGTCTGGTCGCGGTGAAGCTTATAAACAAGGATCCGTTGATCGAATCGGTCCTGATGGGGGAAAACCGACAGCGTCTGGGAGCGTGCTGTCGGCCCGCCGGGTACAACACCGCCGGGCCCTTTCCTTCCGAAAATCCTTTCGAAAACGCGTTTTCCCGAAGGCCGGTCGATGGAGTCACCACTCAACACCTACCGGGAAACCGTGCCGATGTAGTTTAACCCTCATCTGTTGACGTCCATAGCGCTTTCGCAAATCGGGCCGCTCAAAAACCCTTCCCCGTCGGCAGAATCGACTTCACCGGCAAAATGTTGGCGGTTTCCGGACACTTGCCCGATCGTGGTAAACACTTGAGTCTGACTTGATGAAATACTGATGGTTCCTTGAATTCCGCCTGCGCGGCGCCATTTTCGCGCAACACTTGGTTGCGTCGGTCGCCCCGGGAATCAATCCTGGCGACCGGCCAACGAGCGCCGCAATTCTGATACACCTGCCTCATAAAAAGTTTTCTTCATGATCGCTCCCATCACGCTTCCCGATGCCGCTTTGCCACTCGCCGGAAGGACCTGTCTGGTCACCGGAGGGGCGGGATTTATCGGATCGCACTTGGTCGACGCCCTGCTCTCGCACAATGCGACCGTCCGTGTGTTGGACAACTTCAGCACCGGTTATGAGTCCAATCTGTCCCACGTGGCCGATCACCCCGGCGTCGAAGTCGTTCGCGGTGACGCGGCGGATCCGGCGGTGACGGAGAAAGCGGTCGCCGGCTGCGATGCCATCTTTCATCACGCCGCGATGGCCAGCGTGCCCCGCAGCATGCGCGAGCCGGCACTGTGCCACGCCTGGTGCGCGACCAGCACCATCAACCTGTTGGCCGCGGCGGAGGCCGCCGGGGTTCGCCGGATGGTGCTGGCCAGCACCAGCGCCGCCTATGGAGATTCTCCCTACGTCAGCAAACGCGAAGAGGATCCGCCGGCACCCCTGTCGCCCTATGCGGCCTCCAAACTGGCCGCCGAAGCCTACATGCAATCGTTCTCGCGAACGTCCAAGCTGGAAACGGTGATCCTGCGTTACTTCAACGTCTTCGGACCCCGCCAGGATCCCCAGAGCGAATACAGCGCCGTGATCCCACGTTTCGTCTCGATGATTTTGTCCGGTAAACGCCCGGTGATTTACGGCGATGGGTCGCAGTCACGCGACTTTGTGTTCGTCCGCGACGTCGCCAAGGCAAACCTGTTGGCCGCCACGATTCCCGGCATCAACGGCGGCACCTTCAATATCGGGCAAGGACAGCGCACGACGCTGTTGGAGTTGCTGACGACGCTCCGCGAAATCCTCGGCCAAGACATCGAGCCGATTCATGATCCGCCCCGCTTGGGCGATATCAAGGATTCGCTGGCCGATATCACCCAGGCCCGAACGCGGCTGCAGTTCGAGCCCGATGTCGACATGAAAAGCGGTTTGGAGCAGAGCGTCGATTACTATCGATCGATCTGCTGATCACATCTGCTGATCACATCGGCCCGGTCATTTCCCACGCCACGCCGCGGGTCGTGGCCGGGTCGATGAATCCGGCCTTGCGGCCACGCGGGGCGTCGTGCGGCGTTTCGGATTTGGCCCGCATCCCACGCGCCGGCAAGGACGCGAGCGATTCGGAGACGTCGTTCGTTTGAAAACACAGATGGTGTAACCCTTCGCCGTGTTCGGCCAGATGGGTCTGCAACGGATGGTCCTCGGTCAGCGGCTGGACCAATTGCAAGTGCACGTTGCCCATGTCCAGATGCGTCAGGCGTACGTTGCCGCTGGGGATCACTTCGCTCAACACGACGGGCAACCCCAGCGTGTCGCGATAAAACGCCAGCGCCTCATCGGTGTCTCGCACCACGATGGCGATATGATCGAGTTGTTTGAAAAGCGGTGTATCCGGCATTCGAAGTCTCTTTTGTGGTGGTTTGATCCGCCGATCGCGTCAGATTGAGCTGTTCGATCGAGCATTCTCAATCATAATGGATCTGTCTCGCCTGCTTCACGCTCTCCGGTACTGAATTGATGATTCGTGCGCAAGTTCACCAGCCCTTCTTCCGCAAATTCCTGTACGTCTTTCTCGGTTGTACCGCGTTTGCCGGATGGTGCTTGTACGACGGATTGATCAAGTATCCAAGGAATCTGACGATCGCCGAAGCCTACGAGGGGCTGCCGGAAGAGGGCCGTCGCGAAGCCTGGAAAGAACTCGCCGCTGAAAATGGTTGGCCCACGATCACACCGTCCAAAACCGCCAGTGACATTCGTCACGACATCAGCACTCAATTCATGCAGCTGATCCTCTGCATGCTGTTCGGGATCCCTGCGCTGATGATGTTCATGTCCGGCCAAGGAACCTGGGTCGAAGGCGATGAAACCGTGATTCGTAACAGCAAGGGCCAGGAGGTGCCCATCGACGCAATCACCAAGATCGATAAACGAAAGTGGGACGCCAAAGGGATCGCGAAAATCCATTACGAAGTCGACGGCAAGAAAAAGAAGTTCGTGATGGACGATTTCAAATACGAACGCGAACCGATGGGCCAACTGATGAAGTTCGCCGAAGCCCAGTTGACTGAAGAGCAGGTCACCGGTGATTTTCTCGAGCGTGACAAAGAGCGAATCGCCCTCCAACAAGCCGCCGAAGCCGAAGAAGAAGAATACGACGGCGACGAAGAGGAGTATGAAGACGACGGCGAGTTCGAAGCCGCCGAGGACGCGGAGACGAAATCCAACTCGTAGGGCATGCCCTCACGATCGGTGCGTAGGGCATGCTGTGCATGCCGATCGTGCCCATCGTCACGCACAGCGTGACCTACATCGTCACGCACAGCGTGACCTACATCGTCACGCACAGTGTGACCTACATAGTCACGCACAGCGATGACCTACATCGTCACGCACAGCGTGACCTACT
>NZ_JBFHKV010000433.1:0-6493 GCF_041595215.1 Stieleria sp.
AAAGCAAGCAGGCGACAATCGCCCGGCCGAAACGGCAGCGGGCCTGTCGCATTCTATCTTATCCCTTCTCCGTTCTGGCCTGTCGACTCAATCGATGTTTCGAAATCAACGCCATGACGCCACGCGCGACGCGTGGGCGAGGGGTGCTGCGTGGCCCTTTGCCAACGCGTGGGGGCTTGAATCGACAGGCCGGTTCGGGGGCGGAGACGTCATGGACCGCCAGCTTACCGAGTCTACCGACATCCCCCAGACGGCCGAACCGTTGCCGTCGCCGCAAACGAAAAAGATCGAGAAATGCGGGAAAAAACTAAAGAATGACGTCCTTGAATCCTAGGAAGACCGGACCACATGCGGCATGATGGTGCCCGTCACGTGACGATGCGTGTCCCCCCTCCGTCTCCTGAGATCGCCGTAGTCCTGATGACCGAATCAACTGCCAACGAAACGGACGCCAAAACGGATCCACAGACAGCGATCTTTCGGATCAATTCGGAACAAACCGAACTTGTCAGCGCGGAAGACCCGGAGACGACGCATCTGGTTTCGACCGCCACGCCGCTCGAAACGCTCCCTCCGGCCGATCCGACGCTGTACGCGGAAGACTTGGCCGTCGGAGATGTTTGGTTGACCGAGACGCGTGAGATCACCGACGGCGATGTGCAGGCGTTCGCTGACCTCACCGGCGACCACACGCCACTGCACGGCGATCAGGGATCGGCCTCTCCGTACGGAAAACCGATCGCACACGGATTGCTGGGGCTGAGCGTGTTGGCAGGGCTGGGCACGAATTATCCCACAGCATCCACGCTGGCCTTTGTCTCGGTGGAAGACTGGCGGTTTGTCGCCCCGGTTTTCTTTGGGGATCGCGTTCAGGGACGCAACGAGATTGTCCAGATCGAGCCCCACGGTCGCCGTGCCGTCAAGGTGCGCTGGCTGAGACAATTGCTGGACGAGACCGGTCGAGTGACCCAAGAGGGGTACTTTGTGACCCTGGTCGGCTCCAAAGCACGCGGTCGCAAGAAACCACGCTGAGCCCGGTGGTCTGTGTTCGGTGGGCTATCCGCCTGGATCGCGTCTTCTCTGGCCCGCCGCGAACCCCTCCCCGGCCGATCGCGTCTGGTTGGCATCGATGGCCTGTGGTTCGAGGGTTTGATCCAGATTTCGAGATCAACAATCCGGCCGAAAATCCTTTGGGGTTTACCCATCGAAGCCTTACAATCCGGCCCCGGCGGGTACCGCTGTGAAGCACGTGTTCCCTGCGTTTAGCGGGGGATTCGCGGTGGGGTACACGCCCCATGCCGCTAAAAATGCTTCAGAGCGTCGCCCAAAAGCGGCTGATTTTCGCCCGGTTGGTATGCGAGGTGCACAGTTGGGCGGCACCAGGCCGACGTTGTCAGTCTTGCGAAGCTATAATAGAGGGGTCCGAGCGACCCGACGATTTCAGGAGGACTTTTCCCTAAGTGCGTGAACAACATCTAGTCAGTGATGACACTCCGGAACGAAGCGTCTTGGCACGATTGATCTTGCCCGACACGCCGGCTCCGGAAGATCCGCTGGAGGAATTGCATGGATTGGCGACGACGGCTGGCACCCAAGTTGTCGGCGAATTGATTCAGCGGCGTGCGTCGGCTGAACATGGCACCTACCTCGGAAAAGGAAAAGTCGAGGAATTGCGTTTGCTGGTCGAAAAGACCAAAGCCGACGTGGTGATCTTCGACAACGAATTGACTCCCGGCCAGATCCGGAATCTGGAGAAAGCGACGGGCGCCAAAGTGCTGGATCGGACCGAGTTGATTCTGGATATTTTCGCCGCCGGTGCGCGAACCTACGAGTCCCGCTTGGCCGTCGAACTGGCCCAATTGGAATACACGCTGCCGCGATTGAAGCGGATGTGGACCCACCTGTCACGTCAAGCGATGGGCGTGGGGATGCGTGGCCCCGGTGAAAAGCAACTGGAAGTCGACCGCCGATTGGCTCAAAAACGCATCCACGATCTCAAACAAGAATTGGGCAAAGTCGAATCGCGTCGCGAACGCCAAGTCGCCTCGCGCAAAGAAGCACCGACGGTGTCGCTGGTCGGTTACACCAATGCCGGCAAGAGCACGTTGATGAACGCGTTGACCGAGGCGGGAGTGCAAGCGGCGGACAAGCTGTTTGCCACGCTGGACACTCGCACCCGTCGCTGGTACTTGGTTCACTGGGGCACCGTCCTGCTGAGCGATACCGTCGGGTTCATTCGCGACCTGCCCCACTCCTTGGTTGCCAGCTTTAAATCGACGCTGGAAGAAACGCGGCAAGCCGATCTGTTGCTGCACGTCGCCGACGCAAGCAACCCGAACGTGTTTGACCAGATCAGCGCCGTGTACAAGGTGCTCAGCGAACTGGAGATCGAAGAGAAAGACACGCTGTTGGTGCTCAACAAGATCGATGCGATCAAGTCGCCGGCGATGCTGAACCGGGTGCTGGATCGCTACCCGAACGCGATTCCCGTCAGCGCCAAGAGCGTCAAGGGACTTGAGATGTTGACCGAGGCGGTCGGCGAGGCGCTCGGCCGGGAATTCCTGGATTTGGACATCGATGTCGATCCCGGTGACGGCAAATTGCTGGCCTATCTGGCGGCCAAGGGAGAAATTGTTTCGCAGCACTTCGGTGCCGACGTCGTCAACGTGCGTGTGAAGATGCCCGTTGCGGCGATGGGGCCGGCCCGCAAGTCGGCAATCTCCATCCGCCCGGCCGGCACCGGCACCTTCGCACCGGTTGAAACCCCCGTTGAACCGCCCGTCGACACCCCAGCCACCGACGTGGCGTAAGCGCCCAGCTTACGTCCCCCACAGTGGCGTACGCTTCCAGCTTGCGACCCCCCACAGCAGCGGCAACGCCGTGCAACATCCGTTAAAGGACCCACGACTTGGCCCACTGGAATCCGAGCGGAAAACTGGCTGTCGTCACCGGTGCCAGCAGCGGCATCGGTCGCTGCCTGTCCAAGCGGCTCACCGCGGCCGGTTGCCGAGTCATCGCGGTCGCACGTCGGGCGGATCGCTTGCAGTCGCTCTCCGAAGAGATCCATTGCGACGGCGACGACGATCTGTTGCTGCCGATCCGTGGTGATGTGACTGACTCGGCGACACACGATCAAATTGAATCGCTGATCCGATCTCGCGGTGGCTCACTGGATCTGCTGGTCAACAACGCCGGCATCGGCGCGATCGGCAGCTTCGAAGAGGCGACGGAGTCACGGCTGCGAAAGATCATGGAGGTCAACTTCTTTGCCCCGGCGCAACTGACGCGTCGTTTGCTACCCTACCTGAAATCCAGCGACGACGCGGTGATTTGCAATCTCGGCAGCGTGCTGGGCCATCGCGCGGTGCCGGATAAATCGGAGTATTGTGCCAGCAAGTTTGCGATGCATGGCTTTAGCGATGCGCTGCGTGCCGAATTGGCCGGAACGTCGGTCCGGGTGACCTTGGTCAGTCCGAGCACGACCGAGAGCGAGTTTTTCGACGTGCTGGTGGACTCCGACGCCAACGCCACTTCGAAGAGTATTGGCAGTTGGCCGGCTGATCGCGTCGCAGCGGCAACGCTTGCCGCAGTCGGCAAACGTCGCAGCGAAGTGATCCTCAGCCTGGGAGGCAAGATGCTGGTCTATGCCGACCGGATTTGCCCGCCGCTGATGAATTGGCTACTCCGCAAGTAGCACTAGGCGTATTGGTCGATGTCGGTGACGACCTGCACCATCGGGTTGGCTCCGCTGGTTCGGAAATAATCCGGTGCCCAGCGTCGCAGTTCGATCCACATGGCAATCACAGCGATCAACAAGAACACCATGCTAAGCACCAGCATGACGGTGTAGACGCTCGGCGGCTGTTTGCCACCCTCAGTCGATGGAAGTGTCGACACGGTCACCCTCCAAAATAAATCCTTCGCTGTAGTCTTTCATGATCTCGCCGACGGCTCGGTTGGGCGTCGCTTTGAGGACTTTCAAACGGCCGATGTAACGCGATTTCCGCGTGACTTCGAGTTCGTGGCCTGGTCGAATTCCGTCATCCATGCCGATCGAGACTTCGGCCAAACCCTTGGTTCGATTGATGACCAATACGTTTCCATTGCGTTCCGGCGGAGCCCCGTCCAGTGGCGCCTTGGGATCGATCCCCATGTGGTCGGCGATCTCTCGGAATCGAGTCAGCTCTTTTTGCAGATTCTGATTCCGCGTTTCAAATTCGAGGCGGACGCCGCGAGCTTCGTTGAGTTTGTCTTGCAGCACCAGCGTTTGGGCGAACAAGGCGTCGCGATCTTGCTGCTCTTTGCGTACCTGATCGCGAAGGTTTGCGGTCGTGTCGGTCAGCGTTTGCAGCTCCTCGGCACGGATCTTGTCGACCTGAGCCAAGTTGGACAATTCGCCTTCGAGCTTCTGAACCGAGCTGATTCGCAATTGCAATTCTTCTTGCAGTTGGTCGAGCTGGGTTTGCAACGAAGCGAGTGCGGTTCGACGGGCGACCTGCTCACGACTGAGCGCCGCTTGAGCCCGCTGCTTGGCGTCCTCCAGCTGCTCGTTCTCGCGCGAGATGGCCTCGATCTTTTCCTTGTACCCGCTCGGCCCCAACACGACATCGCGCCAATTGCGATGCGAAGCATTGACCGCCAGGGCCAAGACCATGAAGGACAGGCTGAGCAGGAAAATGATGACGGTAAACGACTTCCCAAGTAAGGTCATTTTAGGAGCTTTCCTTTGACAGGAGCGGTCCGAACACGTTGTCGAATTTGGTAGGGTTCAGGCGACAAAATGCCGGGTTGGTGAGCGACGATAAGCCGGGTGCCCACGATGGATTTTCCTTGCAGAAACGCAGGATGCCCTCGCATCAACCGCCATTCCGCACTCCCGGAAGTATAGTTACCGCAAAAATCAACTGTCAACGAAATCGGCATTAAAAGCATCAAACGCCCAGTTTGCCCCGATTCAACGTGGTGAAACTTTGTCCCTCGTCGAGTTTGCACCGGGTTTGACGGTCATAGGGGCCGCTATTTCACCGCCAACATCCGCTCCAATGCGACCAAACTGCACTTGGTCACCTCTTCAGACACCTCGATCGTGTTAACCGGAGTCCCCTCGCGGAGATTCTCCAACGCCCAGCACAAATGGGGCAGATCGATGCGATACATCGTCGCGCACATGCACAGGACGGGGCTGAGGAAGTGGATTTCTTGCTCGGGATGCTCGGCCTTGAGCCGATTGACCAGATGCAACTCGGTTCCGATCGCCCACTTCGTGCCCGGCGGACTTTCTTTCACCGTCCGGATGATCAAGCCCGTGCTGCCGGAGACGTCGGCCAAATCGTTGACCTCCCGCGGACATTCCGGGTGCACCAAGATTTTGATCCCCGGGTGCTGTGCCCGAAATTGTGCGACGTGCTCGGGGCGGAACATTTGGTGGACGCTGCAGTGGCCTTTCCACAAGATCACCCGGCTGTCTTGGATCGCCTGGTCATCGTTTCCGCCGAGTTCCAATTCGTACGGATCCCAAACCGGCATCTGGTCTTCGGTGATCCCCATCTTCAGGGCCGTGTTGCGTCCCAGGTGCTGATCGGGGAAGAAAAAGACACGGTCACCGCGTTCAAAAGCCCATTCCAGCACCGCCCGGGCGTTGCTGCTGGTGCAGACGATGCCGCCGTGTTTTCCGCAGAACGCTTTCAAACTGGCAGCGCTGTTGATGTACGTGACCGGGATCACCCGCTCGGTGTCGATGACTTCGGACATGTCTTCCCAGGCCGCCTCGACCTGGGCAATCGCCGCCATATCGGCCATCGAACAGCCCGCGGCCATGTCCGGCAAAATCACGCGGACACGTTCCCCGTTGCGGCTGGCAAGCTTTTCCGGACGGTTGGCCAGAATGTCGGCCGTTTCAGCCATGAAGTGCACGCCGCAAAACACGATCGTCCGGCACGTTTCGCTCTGCGCGGCCATCTCGGACAACTGATAACTATCGCCGCGCAGGTCGGTGTGCTCAACCACTTCATCCTGCTGGTAGTGGTGCCCCAAGATCAGCAACGAGTTTCCCAGTTCCTGGCGAACGGCCGTGATTCTCGCGATCAACTCCTCGCTGGAGAGCGTCTTGTAGGTCGCCAGTTGGTGAGCCGCGTGGGTGTTCGGATCGGATGGGACGGTGGGGAGCGTTGGCGTGGTCAAGGGACTCACTTTCAAAAAGACGGAAGACGAGCGACAAGCAACCGGCCTGCCACTGGTTCTATTGTAGGGGAGGTTGACCATTCGGTCGATTCACCCGCCCCATTGCCGTCCATTTCTCCCCCGTGGGGCCATCGCAGGGAGGTGTCTAGCTGCCCGGCGATTGAATTTCGCTGCGGAGCAGCGAAATCCTGGACACTAGCGCACGTTGGTGTCCAGCCTTCAGGCGCTTCCCCCCGCGCTGCGGAGCAGCAAGACGGGCGGCTGAAGCCTGCACACCAGCAACCGTTGGTGTCCAGCTTTCAGGCGCATCCCC
>NZ_JBFHKV010000434.1:0-6475 GCF_041595215.1 Stieleria sp.
GTCGACGACGAGCCCAACCAGTTGTTGACGCTGCGCGACATCTTCGAAAGCGAAGGGTTTCAGGTGTTCACCTGCCAGTCCTACGAAGAAGCGCTGCAGCAATGTGGCAATCAAGTGTTTGCCGTCGCGATCCTTGATTTGCAGCTACACGGACAAGACGGCATCGATTTGTTGCGGCAGATCCAGCAGTTTCAACCCGCGATGCGAGTGATCATCCACACCGGATACGGCTCGTTTCACTCCGCCAAGGACGCCGTCAATTTAGGTGCCTTTGCCTACGTCGAAAAATCCTACGATCCTGCCGAGTTGATCCACTGGGTGCACCGCGCGGTCAAGGACCTGCTCTCTGAAGCACTCTCCCACTCCGAAGAAAAGTTTCGCGAGCTTCTCGATGACGTCAAAGCGATCGTCTGGGAATGCCGTCTGCCCCAACACCGCTTCAGCTTCGTCAGCCAACAGGCTGAAGCGATCTTGGGATTCCCCGTCCAACGCTGGATCGATGAACCGACGTTTTGGGACGAACGGATTGTACAAGAAGACCGATCACGCTACGAAGCGTTTTGCGCCGCCTGTTCCGCTGGAGCGGATAGCGGCCGCGACGGTGACGTGGAACTGCGAGTCGTCGCGTCCGACGGCCGCATCGTCTGGCTGCACATCGTCACACACCTGGTCGTTGATGCCGACGGCAATCCCACCATGCTCCGCGGGGCGATGTTTGACGTCACCCACCAAAAAGTGTCCGAGCAACAACTTCGGGACATGGAAATCCAGCTCGAACACGTCTCTCGGCTGACCACCCTGGGTGAAATGGTCGCCGGGATCGCCCACGAAATCAACCAACCACTCGCCGCGATCGCGAACTTTGCCGTCGCCGCCAAAGTCGCAATCGCCAACGACAAGTGCGAACATTCCGTGCCCGTCGAGTCCTGGCTGGAAACGATCTGCAACCAAACCGAAAACTGCGGACAGATCATTCGCGGGCTGCGCAGCTTTGCCAAACGCGGCCATGGTGACCAGCAATGGATCGACCTGAACCAGATCGTTCGTGACTCGGTCGACCTGGTCCAATGCAATCCCCATAACCAATTCGCCGAATTCGTCTGCCCCCATTCCGACGCGCCCCTCATGGTCTTCGGTAACCCCGTCCAGCTGCGACAGGTTTTGGTCAACTTGCTGCAAAATGCCTGCGATGCGACCCGCGGTCGAGATCATCCGACGATCGCCATCAACGTCGCCGTCGGTGATGAACACGCCCGCGTCTCCGTCCGTGACAACGGCTCGGGGATCGCACCGGCACAACAGGCAAAAGTGTTTGACGCCTTTTACACCACCAAACAGGAAGGGATCGGCATGGGGCTGGCCATCAGCAAATCCATCGTCGAAACCCACGGTGGAAAACTCTCTTACGATTCCTCCTCCGACGGGTCCACGTTCTACATCACCCTGCCGCTGTCCAACGACAGCCCCCAAACCGATGCACCACCGCAGGAACACTCGCTCTCATGAATTCGCAGCGTCCCGCCAGCCAGCGTCCCGCCAGCCAGCGTCCCGCCAGCCAGCGTCCCGCCAGCCAGCGCCCCGCCGGATCGGTTCGCTACGACAATCAGGGGCGTGTGGTGCTGGTCACCGGCGGGTGCAGCGGAATCGGACGGGCGATTGTTGACGCCTTCGCCGAATCAGGCGCCCGCGTGGTTTGTGCAGACATCCATCAGCCGCCCGCCGATCTGCCCGCCGCGATCGACTTCGTCCGCTGCGATGTCTCGGACGAAGCGAATTGCCAGATGGTCGCCCGACACGCCGTCGAACAACATGGCGGGATCGATGTGCTGGTCAACAACGCCGCGATTCAACCGAAATCCTCGTACGCGCCGGTCCACCAATTGGACAGCGAAACCTGGCAACGCATGCTGGCCGTCAATCTGTCCGGGTACCACTTCATGGCCAAGCACGTGCTGCCGGTGATGCTCGAGCAGCGTTCCGGGGTGATCGTCAACCTCGCCAGCGGCCAGGCCCATCGGACGGCCCGCCAAGTCGGGACCTATGGACCGATCAAAGCGGCCAACGTCATGCAGTCACGACAATGGGGGATCGAATACGCGCGTCAGGGCATTCGAGTCGTCTCGGTCTCGCCCGGCGCCATCGACACGCCCCTGGTCCGAGCCACCCTGGAGGAACAGGGCGGCGGGGAGGCACTCGCCAATCGACACCCCATCGGACGGATCGGAAAAAGCAGCGAAGTCGCCGCCGCCGTCCTCTGGCTCGCCAGCCATCAAGCCTCCTTCGTCACCGCGACCGACCTGGAAGTCGACGGGGGGCTCGGCGGCTTCGGTGCATTCGCTGACCCCTATGATTCTGAAACGATCGCCGACAAACGCGATCAATGACTCTATACTATCCAGTCGCCGGCTCCCCGAGACACCCGGCGAAAACGACCAACCACTCCCTTGACCGACACGATGAAAACTCTCTCAACCTCTCGATTCGCCTTTGTCCTCACCCTCGCCTGCTTCGGTGTCGCACCCAGCGTCCGCGGTGACGAACCGGCGAGAGACACAGACGGCAAGTCCGAATGGATTCAACTGTTCAACGGCAAAAACCTGGACGGCTGGACTCCCAAGATTCGCCATCACGCGGTGGGCGAAAACTATGGCAACACGTTTCGCGTCGAAGACGGGCTGCTGAAGGTTCGTTATGACGAATCGGCCTACAAGACGTTCGACGAACGCTTCGGGCACCTGTTTTACAACAAGCCGTTTTCGCACTACCGACTGCGCGTCGTCTATCGCTTTGTCGGCGATCAAGTCAAGGGCGGCCCCGGCTGGGCGACCCGCAATAGCGGCCTGATGCTACACGGCGAAGACCCGAAGATGATGACGATCGATCAAGACTTTCCGACGTCCATCGAAGTCCAACTGCTGGGAGGCAACGGCAAAGACGAACGGACGACGTTGAATCTCTGCACCCCGGGCACCAATGTGGTCATGAACGGAAAACTGTTCCTGCCCCACTGCACCTCGTCCAGCTCCAAAACGTACCACGGCGAACAATGGGTGACCGCCGAAGTCGAAGTCCGCGGCTCCAAACTGGTCCGACACATCATCGAAGGCGAGACGGTGCTCGAATACACCCAGCCACAACTGGATGATCGCGACCCGCACGCGGCAATGCTGGCAGACAAACAAGGCGGCAACCTGCTCGACCAAGGCACGATCTCGTTGCAATCGGAAAGCCACCCCTGTGACTTCCGCTCCGTCGAACTGATGATCCTGGACGAGTAATTCGAACCAAGCCCGGACCGCATGTCGGCCCTTGGAATCATCAAGCGAACCTCTCGCGGCGGCTCGATTCCGATACCGCCAAGTTAACATCAATGGGGAAGAACGCTGACACGAACCAGCTGATCTCAAACGATGATCAGCCGTTTGGCGCGAGCCTACGGGCCCCCACCCTCCCGGTAGCAGACGGCGGCCGTGGCGAGACGGGGATGGCAGAATGATGGGATGGCAGAATCATATTGATTCCGCGACCTGAGCGGTCAGAACATGATTCTGCCCCGTATCATTCTGCCACATCAAATCATGCGATCGTTCCACCGTCGAAAACACCTAATCAACAAGCAGACCCTTGCGGTCCCCTTTTGCGACGCTGCCGACAGCACACAGCCCAACGATGCCTTCGGTTGACCGGAACGGTTCGAGAGCGACTCTTCGCTCAAATCCGCACCGACGCGAAAAACGTCGTCTTCTCTTCTTCAAACGCTTCCATCTTCGCCTTCTCCTCTTCGCTCGGTTCCGGCAGTCGACCTTCCTCCAAGTCTTCCTCGGTCCACTCCACCCGTGGCATGCCGCATCCGATCAAGATGACTTGATCACCGACCAGGTAATACTCGACCGCCATGTCGGTCAGCGTCATCCCGCCGCTGCTGTTGCCCTTGGTGCCGGAATGCCCGTCGCGCTCGACGCTTTCGCTTCCATACACATCCGACATGATCATCCGTCCGGCGCGCAACGACAATTGCATCTGACTGGGGTTCAGATACTCGTACGTATCAACTCCGACGAAAAACGTCGCGCCGGTCGCGGCGCTTTCGAAGACCTGAGCCTCGATCGATGTCGGCGGCTTTTCAACAGACTTGCCTTCCGGGACCACGAACGAGACACCGCTGACCGAGCCGGCTTGGTAACCCGCCGGAACCTCGACCGCCCCTGACGAACTCGCCGAACTCGACTTGGCCTGCTTCGATCCTTTCGATTTGAGCGCCAACACGGTCAGACCGATCACCAGCCCCAAGACGACGACGGCGCCCGAACCGATCCCGATCCACAACAGTTTCTTATTGACCGCCCCCTTGGGTCGAGCCCCCGAGGAGCCGGCGGCCGATTTGGACGTCGACTGCGCCGCAGCGGGCGCCGCGGCCGCCAACGCTCCGTTGGCGGCGGGAAACGCGGATCCACTGCCCGCCGGAAGCCCGCCCGCCGGAAGTCCGCCCACGGGAAACCCTCCCGCCGCGGGTGCGGCCGCGGGCAGGTCCAGGTTGCCGAAATCAAAACCGCCCGACGGCGAACCCGCCGAGGCCGGGGCTTCGGCAAACGGGTCGGCCGCAAAGGGGTCCGCTGCCAGTGGATCCGCAGCCAGAGGATCAGCGCCGGCCGTCGCGGCACCCGCGGTGTCAAAGCCGCCGCTGGGCAGGTCGGCGAAGGGATTGTCGTCGACAAACGGCGACTCTTCCGCAGCCGGCGCGGTGACCTTTTTCGCAGCCGGCTTCCGCTGCGCCGCCGCTTTGGCGACGGCTTGCTTGCCCGCCGGCTGCTTGCGTGCCGGTTGCTTTGCCGGTTTGTTTGCCGCGGTTTTTGCCGCGGGCTTTGTCGTCGGTTTGGCCGCCTGCCCGGACGGTTTCGACGCCGCTTCCTTGCCGGGCACTTTCAGCACCGTCTGGCACTTGGGGCATTTGACTTTCACGGCGACCGCCTGCTGCTGCAGCTTCATCAGCGTCGCGCACTTGGGGCACTTAATCGTGAGCATGTTGTTTCTCAAGTCGGTCGAGTTGCTCCTGGGCGTACTTCTGCGCTTCTTCCAGCTTTTTGGGGTCGATCAGGTTTTGGACCTTCACTTCGCAAAACCACTCCGACCCGTTGTTCTTGACCTTGACCGTGATGTCGTAGGGTGCGTCGGGGCAATAGGCTGCCGCGATGTGCGTGTCGTCATTCTGCAATGCGTGGCGGAACCCACGCAGGATTGCGTCGTCAGCGACGTTGTGCCACGGGTTGGACGACTCATCGGCGAGTGCCGTTTCCAAGGCCATGCAGAGGTCGACTTCGTCAAACGTGTCGGTCGGAGGCTTGATTTGCAGCTGGGCGCTCTTTTTCAAGTAGTTCGCCAAACGCCACTCGGCCTGAAACGGCTTGCCGTTCCAGGTATGGTCGATGTTGTAGATCGCGCCGTGATTGGCGTGCTCCTCGAAGAGCAACTCGTTGGCCTCGCGAAACGAAAGCATGCCGTCCAGCGGCGGTGCTTCCGGCAGGCAGCCGGTGGTATTGGCCACGATCAACAGCGTCGTGATCGCGACCGACCATCGATCAACATTCCTTGTCCAGAAACTCCGCCGTTTGTGGATTTGCATTGCATCGCCCGATTCAGAATCATTCTCAATGAAGGAGAAACCGCCATCGAAAAATGATACTCCAACCGGCTGCCACCGTGTTGCCACCCACCCCTCCCCACGACGTCGCCCCAAAAACCACCGATTCGCCCCACCACCGATTGGCCCCACCACCGATTGGCATCCCGCCCGAGCACTGATCCCGCCCGAGCACTGATCCCGCCCGTGCACTGGTGTGGAATCACTGCGAAACGCAGCGATCGCCGGGGACGCCGAAGTTGCCCGTCGAGATCGCGGGCAGCGCGATCGAGCGCAGGCCGTGCCGGTCCGCGAGGGCGAGGGAGGCGCGGACGGCGGACGCCAGCTTGCGGTCTTCGTCGCCCTCGCCCATCTTGGGGCCGACGGCGTGGATCACGTGCCGGAAGGGCAGGTCGCCCGCTCCGGTGATCACCGCCGTGCCCACCGGGGTGCCGCCGATCCGGTCGCACTCCTTCTGGATCGAAGGTCCGCCCCGTTTGCGGATAGCGCCCGCGACGCCGCCGCCGAGCTTCAGATGCTCGTTCGCGGCGTTGACGATGGCGTCAACCTCGAGCTCGGTGATGTCCGCTTCGAGCAGCTCGAGGTCCGTAGAGCCCAACTTGATCCGCACGCGCTGGTCGCTCATCCTCGTCCTCCGACTACAAAGCTGAATGATATCAAGGACCTAGCCTCGAACGGGAGTCCGGCGTCAGAGGCCGCCCCGCGCGCTATCCGATAGACTCGCCGACCTATGCTCCCGGCCCTGAAAAGCGATCTCGCAGCCCGGGTGCGAGCGCGGATCGAGGTGCTCTACGAGGTCGAGCACGACCCGATCGTCACGGTTCCACCGCGCCGCGA
>NZ_JBFHKV010000435.1:0-6466 GCF_041595215.1 Stieleria sp.
ACTTGAACCGGAGAACGAATCGTGATGACTTGGAGTATTCTTGCGACGCCGCTGCTGGCCGAAGGCCTGCTGACGAGTGTCCTGATCGGTGTCGGGATTCTCTTTGCGGTGCTGCTCGGCATCGTCGCGACGATCAAAAAATGTTACATGGTGGTCGGCCCGGACCAAGCCATCGTCAAGACCGGGATGGGCAAGATGGACGTCGTCACCGGCAACGGCATGCTGATTGTCCCCGTGATCCATCGCTACGAGCTGATGGACCTGTCGCTGAAGAGCTTTGAAATCAGTCGGCAGGGCAGCGAGGGGCTGATCTGTAAAGACAACATTCGCGCGGACATCAAAGTCGCCTTCTTCATCCGCGTCGACAGCAGCGAAGAAGAGATGAAGGAAGTCGCCGCGTCGATCGGGGCACGTCGCTGTTCGGAACTCGAAACACTGCGTGAACTGTTTGATGCCAAGTTCTCCGAAGCGCTCAAGACGGTCGGCAAGCAGTTTGATTTTGTCGAACTGTACGACGAACGCGACAAGTTCAAAGACGAAATACTGAAAGTCATCGGCACCGACCTGAACGGTTACCGGCTCGACGACGCGGCGATCGACTATCTGGAACAAACGCCGCTGGAACTCCTTTCGCCCAACAACATTCTGGACGCCGAAGGGATCAAAAAGATCACCGAATTGACCGCCGCGGAAAAGGTCAAGGAAAACCAATTCACCCGCGACAAGGAAAAGACGCTCAAAAAGCAGGACGTCGAAGCCGAGGAAACCATCCTCGCGCTCGAGCGACAGCGTGTCGAAGCGGTCGAAAAACAGAAACGCGAAATCGCCGAAATCACCGCCCGCGAACAGGCTTCGGCCCGCAAAGTCGAAGAAGAACAGCGACTGGAATCCGAGCGGGCGCGAATCGCGACCGAAGAAGAATTGGGCGTCGCAACGGAAAACAAGGACCGCCAAATCCTCGTCGCCCAGCGCAACAAAGAGAAAACCGACGCCGTCGAACTGGAACGTGTCAATCGTGACCGTGACTTGGAAGCCACCGAGCGACTGCGAGTCGTCGGGGTCGCCGAAGTCGAAAAGGAAAAGGCGATCGAAACCGAAAAGCGGAACATTCAAGAAGTCATCCGCGAACGCGTCGCCGTCGAACGAGCCGTCGTCGAAGAACAGGAACGCATCAAGGACACCGAAGAAATCGCCAAAGCCGAACGGGCCAAAAAGGTTCAAATCACGGCTGCGGAAATGAAGGCCGAGGAAGAGCTGATTCGTCAAACCAAGCTGGCCCAAGCGGAAAAGGAATCCAGCGAGTTGTTGGCGGAGAAGATTCGCATCGAAGCGGAAGCCAAACGCGACGCGGCGGAAAAAGAAACCGCGGCAACGAAAATGCTTGCCGAAGCCGAATCCGCTCAAGCCGCCGCGACGGGACTTGCCGAAGCACGCGTGCGAGAAGCCAAGGCCGCGAGTTTGGAAAAAGAAGGCTTCGCCGAAGCGACGGTCTTGGAAAAGAAAGCCGTCGCCGAAGCCAAGGGCATCGAAGCCAAAGCCGCTGCGGTCGAAAAGCAGGGCATGGCCGAAGCCAGCGTCGAACTGGAAAAGTACCGCAGCGAGGCAGTCGGTATCACCGAGAAAGCCGAAGCGATGAAGATCTTCGACAGCGTCGGAAAGGAGCACGAGGAATTCAAACTCAAGCTCAGCAAGGAAAAGGATGTCGAAATCGCCGCGATCGATGCCCAGCGTGGCATCGCCGAAAGCCAAGCCGGCGTCGTCAGCGAAGCGCTCAAGGCCGCTCGCATCGACATCGTCGGTGGCGACGGCGAGTTCTTCGATCAGATCACCTCGGCCGTCAAGGGCGGCAAGGCGATCGACCGATTCGTCTACAACAGCCGCGTCGCGACGGACATCAAGGACACGTTCTTCGACGGCAACGCGGAATACTTTCGCGACCAGCTGACCAAGATGATCGGCCAGTTCAACTTGGACACCGACGGCGTGAAGGACCTGTCGATCGCCGCCCTGATCGCCAAAATGATGGGATTGGCCGATACCGACGACATGCGGTCACAACTGACCAGCCTGCTCGGCATGGCCGGAACCGCCAACATCGCGGACCAGAAAGCGAGCCGTCTGCTGGCCACCCCCTCCGGCAACGGTAAAAATTTGAAAGGCGGTTTAGCGTAACTCGGCCAGGACTCGGCGGCATGTCCAACGGCCTGCCGCCGAGCTTCGATTTCATCCCGCTCAACCACGGGCGGAATTGAAACCTCCGATTACCTCGCCAAGCGTCCCGGGGGTTCGTCCCCGGGCATTTTGATTCCGTCGCCTGCTTTTCAAACCCACCCTTCGGGAGCCAACCCATGCCCGACTCCCAACTCGCCGCCGGCACCTATGAAGTTCTGCGCAACCGCTTGCGTGATGCCGCAGACAACCTGCGTGAGCGTCTTGCCAAGCTGAACGAGTCGCGTGCGGAGGTGTTCGGCAACATCGAGACCAAGCTGATCTCGACCGAACGCGTCACGACCGAGCACAATTGCGTACCCCGCGATCTGGTCTCCATCGGCGACGAGTTCTTGTTCGGTTACAACGTGCAGTTCGGCCTGAAGACGGAGATCGAACTTTCGGACGTCTTTTCGGCCTATCGATTCGAGGACAACCAATTCCACGAAGCCTCGCTGGATCTGATTGGCGACTCGCGTTTCCACAACGATTTCAGCGAGCTGTACCGGTTCTACAAGGACACGCGTTTTTCACGTTTCTATCGTTCCGGCCCGATGCTGCACATGGTGTTTCAGGTCGGCAAAACGACCCGAGATATCAAGTCGTTTAAATGGCGGGTCTCGCCCGATGCCATCCAATACATCGACAACCGCAGCGATCACGAGGTCAAAGAACCCGCACAGCACGAATTCCGCTGGACTCGCACCACCCGCGACCAGCACCACTATGGCGACCATCCACACATCTCGATCGAAGACCTCGTGTTTGTGGAAACCGTCGGCGGCGACCTGACGATCAAGGTCGAAAACAACACCAGCAGCGGTGAAGGGATCTATTGCGAACCGGTCGACAACTCGGACCAAACCCTCGATGACGCGGAAATCTATTACGCGATCCTGGGCAATCTGGTGCTGCTGAAAATGAAGCCCTACCAGGAAGACCAATTCCGGTACCTGGTTTACAACAGCAAGATCCAGCAAGTCATCCGTCTGGACGAAATCGCCGCGGCGTGCGTGATGTTGCCGGGTGATCAAGGTTTGATTTTTCCCGGCGGCTATTATCTGCAAACCGGAGAATTCAAACGCTTCGAAACCGGGCTCAGCGACATGCGTTACCAACGCACCGTCGCCGCATCCAACGGCGAAGACTACTTGTACCTGTTCTACGCGCCGATCTCGGGCACCTATGTTCAACTGCGTTACAACCTGATCAACCAGACGGTGGATACGCCGTTGATCTGTCACGGGCAAACGTTCTTCGAACGCGGCGAGATGGTTTGTTTTCGCGGCCAAGAAGAAGCTCAAAAGCACCATGCCGTCCAAATCTGGCAGACACCGTTCACCGGCCCCAACTTTGTCCCCGAAAACCAAACCGACTCGTTGCTGTTCAAGATCGGCAACAAAGAGATTGTTCGGGGGATGGCCGAGTGCAGCGAATTGCTGCAGTTGATCGACAAGGACGATAGCTACGAAGGCCTGTATCTGGACCTGAACAAAAAGTCGTCCGACATCCTGGACAGCTACTTCTGGATCGACAAGGCGGAAACGGAAAACCTCGCCGAGCCGTTGCAAAAAATCCGCGAGGCCTCCAACGCTGCCGTCGAAGAATTCGACAAAGTCGTCCGTGCCCGCCGCGAAACCGGCGCGCGAACCAAGGAGGTGTCGACGGCGATCGAGGACTTGATCAAGAAGATCGAACGCAGTCGTTTCGAGTCGATCGATGATTTCGTCAAATCGTTGGCCGAACTGCGAACCCAGCGTGGACACGCCCTGGGACTGAAAGAGCTGCGATACGTCGACTTGGAGGTCGTCGAGGCACTCGAGTCCACCACGGCCGAACGCAGCGAACGACTCAGCCGCCGATGTGTCGATTTCTTGCTCACCCCGGGTGCGCTCGATCCCTACATCAAACGCATTGCCGCGGCGAACGAACGCGTCGCCGAAGTCGCCACGGTTGCGGAATCCAAATCGCTGGGCGAAGAAATCGATGCCGCCGCATCGCAATTGGAATTGTTGACCGAGACCGTCAGCAACCTGCGGATCGAGGATGCGACCAAACGCACCGAGATCATCGACGCGATCGGCGATGTGTTTGCTTCGGTCAACCGCGTTCGCAGTGCGCTCAAGGCACGCACCACCGAGTTGGTCGGCGTCGAAGGTCGCGCCGAGTTCGCATCGCAGTTGAAATTGCTCGAGCAAACCACGTCCGGCTACTTGGACGTTTGTGACAGCCCCGAACGATGTGACGAATACCTGACCAAGGTCATGGTGCAACTGGAAGAACTGGAAGGCAAGTTCGCCGAGTTCGATGATTTTATCGAGCAACTGGCCGTCCGCCGCGAAGAAGTTTATGCGGCGTTCGAGTCGAGAAAGGTCCAATTGGTCGAGAAACGCAACCGCCGCGCCGAATCGCTTTCGTCGGCAGCCGATCGGATTCTCAAAGGCATCGACAATCGCGTGCGATCGATGGAATCGGCCGACGACATTGCGGCCTACTTCGCCGGCGACCTGATGGTCGAAAAGGTTCGCGACATCATCGACCAGTTGCAGGCCCTGGACGATGCCGTGCGGGTCGGCGATCTGCAAAGCCGGATGAAGACGATCCGCGAAGATTCGGTTCGCCAATTGAAGGATCGACAGGATCTGTACGAAGACGGCGGCGACATCATTCGCCTGGGGAAACAAAAGTTCGCCGTCAACACGCAGCCGCTGGATCTGACCACGGTCCTTCGCAAGGATGCGATGTGTTTGCATTTGACCGGAACCCAGTATTTCTCTCCGCTGGAAGACCCGGCTCTGTCGGATGCCAAGGATCTGTGGAATCAGGAACTGATCAGCGAAAATCGCCACGTTTACCGAGCCGAGTTTCTGGCTGTGGACTTGTTTCAAAAACGCCATTCGTTTGATGGCACGTTGACTGCAGAGAAAGTCGATGCCGCCTGGGTTCAATCACGAATCGGCGGACGCTTCGATCAGGGATACGCCAAAGGCGTTCACGACCATGATGCCGCAAGTATTCTGAAAGCCCTGCTGGAGATCGATGCGAACATCGAACTGCTCGCGCATCCGCCCAGCGTTCGGGCCGCCAGCCTGCTCTGGTTCGGCAAACTATTGGTGGGGAAGACGCGGAAGGAAATGACCGACTGGATCGGAGGATTTGCCAAACTGGCCAAAGCCTATCCGAATGCCGAACCGGCGATTGAATTCCGCCAACGATTGGCCGAGTTGGCAGAGGAAGACGCCCAGTACTGGGACCCGCTGTTCGATCACAACGTCACTGCCGAGGCGATCGCAAATTACCTCTTCGATCAACTCGTCGACAGCTCACGGAAAAACGTCTGCAGTGCTCGCGCCGCGGGGCTCTTTCAAGCATTCACCGATTCGGTCCCCGAAGTCGATCGGCAAAAATTGCTCGAAACGGCGATGAAGAGCAACGAAAGTGATCCGGTGCGCGCGTTCGTCCTGGCACGCAACTGGGCCAAAGCGTTCTTGGCCAACCACTCCGGCGGCGATGAGGTGGATCCGGCGCACTACTACTTGGACGAATTAGCGTGGATCATCCTCTCCGGTGGCGTGTCGAATCTGAGGGTCGCCGAGGTGGCGGTCGCAAAATCGTTGACCGGATTGGTCGGGAACCACGAACGGATCCAAGGCGGTTCGATGGTGGTGCACTATCATGAATTGCTGCGACGCGTCGGACGCTACATGTTGGATGTGGTGCCGCGTTACCGAAAACTGAACGAGACCAAATCCAAACTCGTCGACGTGGCCCGCGAGGACATGCGGCTCGATGAGTTCAAACCACGTGTGCTGACCAGCTTCGTGCGAAACCGATTGTTGGACGAGGTTTATTTGCCGCTGATCGGCGACAACCTGGCCAAACAGATGGGGGCCGCCGGCGAGAACAAGCGGACCGATCGCATGGGTCTGCTGTTGCTGATCTCTCCGCCGGGTTACGGAAAGACGACGTTGATGGAATACATCGCCAATCGACTCGGCCTGGTCTTTATGAAGATCAACGGACCGGCGATCGGGCATCAAGTCACCTCGCTCGACCCCGCCGAAGCGCCCAACGCCGCCGCGAAAGAAGAAGTCGAACGGTTGAATCTGGCGCTGGAAATGGGCGACAACGTGATGTTGTACCTGGACGACATCCAGCACACCCATCCCGAGTTCTTGCAGAAATTTATCTCGCTGTGCGATGCGACGCGAAAGATCGAAGGGGTCAGCAACGGGAAAACGAGAACCTACGATCTGCG
>NZ_JBFHKV010000436.1:0-6455 GCF_041595215.1 Stieleria sp.
CAAGGCAACCGCGGCGCCCACCGCGTTGTGCAGTTGTTCAAGCGGCCCGAAAAGCTGCTGACCACGACGCTGATCGGCACGAACATTTCGACGGTCGTGCTGACCACGCTGGGGACCTTGATGTTCATCCATTTCTTCGGGAATCGATGGGGAGATCTGTATGCGTTTGTGTTCTTCACCCCGTTGCTGTTGATTCTCGGTGAGATCGTGCCCAAGAGTATCTATCAACAGGAATCCGACCGGATCGCGCCGATCGTCGTCTTTCCCCTCAGCGCGTTTGCGTGGATCTTTGCGCCGATCGTTTATCTGTTTTCGCGGATCGCGCGGGGTGCCGCGTGGCTGGCCGGCGGCGGTGCGACGTCACATCATTTGTTTATCACGCGCGACCAACTTCGCAGCGTCATTGAAATGGCCGATCGCGCCTCGGACACCACCGTCTTTGACCGCTTTCGAATCGAACGCGCGATTCGCTTTTCCGAGACGACGGTCGGCGAAGAGATGATTCCCGTGGCCGACATGGTGGCCATCGACAACGAAAAAACGACCAACGATGCCATCCAATTGGTCCGCCGTCGCGGCTTCCATCGGTTACCGGCCTACCAGGGCGATACCAACAACGTCGTCGGGATCGTCACCCTTTCCGCTTGGGACCTGCTCGATCCGGACACCACCGCAAAACCGCTTTCACAGCTCATCCAGCCGGCCCATTACGTCTCGCCCCACGACCCGCTCGAAGAAGTCCTGCCGACGTTGCGGGATCGCGAGGACAAAATGGCGATCGTCGTCGACGAATACGGATCGACGATCGGCATGATCACGATGGAAGATCTCGTCGAGGCGGTCGTCGGAGACATCGATGTCGGAAACGGAGGCGCGGAACCGTCGTCACGACAAGCCCGCAGGTGTCAAAAACTGTCCGAAGATTCCTATCTGATGGACGGCCGACTCACCATTCACGAAGCGAACGATGTGTTGGGACTGAACCTGCCCGCCACTGAATTCCATACCGTCGGCGGCATGTTGGTCGCTCGGTTGCATCATCTCGCCAAACCAGGCGAGTCCGTCGTCGAAGGCGGCTACCGTTTCACCGTCGAAGAAGCATCCGAAACTTCCGTTCGAACCGTCAAGGTCACGCGGGAATCGTTTGGCGAAGCAGACTAGTGCTTTGTCACAACTTAATCTTCGGGTGGCTCGTTTGATCGGAAACGGGGTCAGGAACCAAAAACCAAATGGCTTAAAGGGTGCTTCGCATTTTTGGTTCCTGATCCCCCTTTCCGCAGACAATCCTAAAAACTAGCTGTGACAAAGCACCAGAAGAGCTGACATGTATGAATCCAATCAAGAACCGCTGCCCGAGGGTGACGCGGCCGAAGTCTTTGCCAGCCAACTCGCCGACTTGCAACGTCAAGCGAGTGCACATGACCACGAGGAGTTGACTCCCGACAACGTGGTTCGCTGGGGCAATCAGAACCGCCCCCTGGTCGCCGGGCTGTGTCGCCGGTTGCTATTGCCCGGCAGCAAAATCACCGGGCTCTCCAACTTTCGCCAATTGGTCCGGCACGCCAAGGACGGACACGCATGTCTGCTCTGTCTCAACCACCGATCCAACCTGGATGTCCCCACCTTCGATACACTGCTGACCGATCACGGCCAGGCCGATCTTTTTGATTCGGTGATCTGGGTCGCCGGTCGAACGTTGGAAGAAGACACCGGGGTGACCCGGATGTTGGTGCAGTGTTTCAATCGCGTGATCGTGACTCCCCACCGTTGGTTCCACAGCGGTCGCACCGATGCCCAGATTCATGAAGCCCGACTCATCAATATCGCGGCCGAACGCGCCATTTCACGGTTGCGCCACGAGGGATGGGTCTGTGCTCTGTTTCCTTCCGGCACGCGGATCCGGCCGGATGACGAAACCACGAAACAGGCCATCGCCGAGACCGACAGCTACCTGCGTCTGTTCGACTATCTGCTGCTCTGCAACATCGATGGCTGCACGTTGCCGGTCTCGCGCGATCGAGATTTTGCCCACGAAATCCCCAAACTCGATCGCGTCGTGTTCACGTTCGGATCGGTCCACCGCGTCCAGCAGTGGCGTGCCGAGATGGCTGAGCGGTTCCCCGATGAAGACCAACGCACGGCGTCGGCCCTGGCCATCCGTGAAGAAATCGAAGCACTTGCCCCGTGACAAAACCCCATCAAACCATGAAGATCACATTCCTGGGCGCCAACCGTAATGTCACCGGATCGCGCTACTGTCTGGAAGTCGGCCAGCAACGCATCCTGATTGACTGTGGGATGGTGCAGGAACGCGACTATGCAGCGCGAAACTGGGAACCGTGCCCCGTCGACGCGTCGAGCATCGCTGCGTTGGTCGTCACGCACGCGCACCTGGACCACATCGGGTTGATTCCCAAGTTCGTGGCCGACGGTTTTGACGGCAAAATTTACGCGACCAGGCCGACGGTCGCGCTGGCCGAGGTGATGCTCAGAGACGCGGCAAAAATCCTGGCCGAAGACGTCAAGTACAAACGTCGGCGTCATCGCGAAGAGGGCCGCAAGGGGCCGCATCCCGCCGTGCCGTTGTATACCGACAAGGATGTCGACAACTCCCTGCACCTGTTCCGGGGCGTCGGCTATCGCACCCCGACCGAAATCGTCCCCGGAGTCACGGTCACCTGGCATGACGCCGGACACATCCTCGGCTCCGCTTCACTCGAAGTCACGATCAGTGAGTCCGGCCGAGAACGAACGCTGATCTTCTCCGGTGATCTTGGTCAGCACGACACACCGTTGATTCACGACCCGACTTACTTTCGACAGGCCGACTATGTCTTCATGGAATCGACCTACGGCGACCGTGACCACGAACACCACGGGGATGTCGAAGACCAACTCGCTGCGATCGTCGGCGAAACCATCGGTCGAGGCGGGAACCTGGTGATTCCCGTGTTCGCGGTCGAACGGGCCCAGGAAATGATGCACTACTTTGGGCGTTTGGTTCATCAGAATCGGATCCCCAAGGTGCCCATCTTTCTGGACAGCCCGATGGCGTCGGACGTCACGGACATCTTTCGACGATTCACGAGTTGGCTGGATCAGGAAACACGCCGCGCGATCGAGGCCGACCAGGCGCCGCTGCAGTTCCCGGGGCTGACCTTGACACGCACGGTCGATGAGTCAAAGTCGATCAACCACGTCAAACAACCTTGCATCATCATGGCCCCTGCCGGCATGTGCAACGCCGGGCGGATCAAGCATCACCTGCGAAACAACCTGCGCCGCCCCGAATCGACACTCCTGTTCGTCGGTTTCCAAGCCGATGGAACGCTCGGCCGGCGGATCCTCGATGGAGAGAAATGCGTTCGGATCCACGGCCGCGAGTATCACGTCGAGGCACACGTCGCGCAGCTGTTTGGATTCTCGGGACACGCCGACCGGACCGGGTTGCTCAACTGGCTGGGGAACTTCGAACAATCGCCCCGCAAGCTGTTCTTGACGCATGGCGAAGAAGACGTCGCCCTGGCGTTACAAGAAACGGTGCGCAAGCGTTTCGGGTTTGACGTGTCCGTCCCCGAGTACGCGTCCGAAGTGCTTCTCGACGACGACGGCCCCAGTCTGGTGGAACCGGGCCGAGAGATCGCGATCAACGTCCGTCGCCCCGTTGCGAAAGAATCGGAACCGCAAAGAATCGCCCCCGTCGCAACGTCCAATCATGATGCCTCGCGTCAGACAACTGAAGCTTCGCCGCCGATTGAAAGTCCGGAACACGATCCCGATCGAGAGTTTCTCGACAGCAGCGTGCATCGGCCCGTCAGTTTCTTGCACGAGGATCCCTGGCGCGTCTTGCGAATTCAAAGCGACTTGATCCAGGGAATCGAAACGATGACCCGCGCGCTCGATGGGCGCCGTCGAGCGGTGACCGTTTTCGGCAGCGCCCGTCTGCCGGAAAGTGACCCCTCCTACCAATTCGCCCGGCGGACGACTCAACGACTCGGCCAGCGAGGGTTTGGCATCATCACCGGCGGCGGCCCGGGAATCATGGAAGCGGCCAACCGCGGCGCGCGTGAAGCCGGCAGTTTGTCGATCGGGCTGAATATTGAATTGCCGCGCGAGCAATCGCTGAATCCCTATTGTGATGCGTCCTACACCTGCCGCTATTTCTTCGTCCGCAAAATGATGTTCGCCAAGTACGCGCGTGGCTTCGTGATCTTCCCGGGCGGCTTCGGCACGTTCGATGAATTCTTTGAATCGTTGACGTTGATTCAAACCGAAAAACTAGCCCACTTTCCGGTCGTCTTGGCCGGAACACAGTTCTGGCAACCCATGGTCCAGTGGCTACAACAGTCGGTTCAAGAAGCGGGCTGTATCGACGAGCATGACATCCGACGATTTCGTGTCATGGATGACGCCGACGAAATCGCCGAGTGGCTCGATGCGGTCATCGACGGCAGCGAACCGTAATCACGACGGGTTGCCACGGTCGCCATTGGACTGGCGCTGTTCCCGTTGCCGCGCCAGCTCCTGCATGTCGACGACGACGTCCACCTCGTCAACGATTTCCTCTCCGATCAAAGACTCCATCACGTCTTCCAGCGTCACGACCCCCACGACGGTGCCGGACTCGTTCACGACGCCAAACAGATGCGACCGTTTGCTCACAAACGACTTCAACAGGACGTGCCCCGGCGTGTTCATGGGCACCCGGTGCAGCGGTTTGGCCAGTGACCCCAGAGTGCGATCGAATTCATCGCGGGCCAGATGCGCCAGCACGTCGCGTCGCAACACCACTCCGCTCCAAACGTCATCGTCTTTGGGATCGGTCACCGGTACGCGGGCGTTGGTCCATCGGATCCGTCCGGCTGCCATCTCTTGACTGATCGCGTGCAGCGTGGTGTCGGCCGGGAATCGTCTGACCACCGATCGCGGCGTCATGATTTCTGCGGCGGTCACCTCGTTCAGCTTCAAAACCTGCTGAACCAATTCGGCTTCGATCGGCAAGATACTCCCTTCCTCGGCACTCATGCGGGCCATCTGGCCGACTTCCTCTTCGGGTGCCGCGAACACGGGACCGGACGGTTTCACGACGTCGGCCAACTTATGGATGACCCACACCAGCGGGAACAATGCATGCACGGCGATGGTCAACGGCATCGCGACCAGCACCGCAATCCGATCGCTGTACGCGACGCCCAGGATCTTGGGAATGATCTCCGAGAAAAACAGAACGCCGAGGGTAAACACGGCGGAGAACCAAAGAATGAACGACTGACCGAGCACGACTTCCGCCTGCGCCCCGGCGAGTGCCGCGCCAGCCGTATTGGCCACCGTGTTGATGATCAGGATCGCGGAAATCGGCCGCTCCATGTTCTGCTTCATGCGATCGAGCACTTGACCGGCGGCGCTGCCCGATTCGCTGAGCGACCGCACATACGACGGCCGCACCGCGTACAGTGCTGCTTCGGTCACCGAACAGAGCGCCGAAACAACCAGAACACACAAGACCGATACAATCAAAAGTGTCATTTGACAGCCTTTTAGGATTCGCCTAATCAACGAGCGCTAAATAAGTGGGATAGGCTTCCAGCCTGTCGACGCTGGAATGACGAGTCTGGGAGCCTATCCCACTCGTAAGATCTGACACTTATTCTCCGTTCGTTGCTAGCCGAGTCGATAGAGAATCAATTCCCGCGCCGCGGCGTGCAGAACCCAAAGATGGTTGTCGCTGGACTACGCCAAATCAATCCCACCGACCCCGCACTTCAAATCCGGGTCTTCTCGATCCAAGACAGCCGGTGCCTCGATTGATTCCGGTCCGGCGAGCTGTTGAAGGAATCGGCCGTTGGAATCGAATCGTTTGATTCGCACTTGACCGGCTTCGGCCGTGACCCAGCTACCGTCGGTGAGCCGGACGGTGGCCATCGGATTGCAACAACCTTGAAATCCATCGATCTGACGAGAACGTTTTCCCCAGACGCCAAGCCGCGTGCCACGCTGGTCGACCATCAGCACACGGTGACGAGCGGGATCCGTGATCGCCAGCCCGCCACGCGAGGAAGGTGCGATGCGTCCCGCTGCATGGATGGGGCTATCGACGTTTTCCACACCACGCCACTGGCGTTCTGCCGAATCGAGGTCCAGTTGCAGCAGACGCGACGCCGCCACGTCGGTCGCCATCAAGCGATTGCCTTGCTTGACGATGTCGCCGACCAAACACCCCACACCGAGCGACGGCAGGGGTTGTGAATCGCCCGAAGGGAAATCAAACCGAATCACGCGGTCCCTGACACCGACAAACAGATCTTGTCGATCCACACACAGGCACCTGACCGGGCGCGGAAACGGGGACTGCCACAGCACATTGCCGTCAGGATCGACCCGTTGCACGGAATTGCCGGTCGCGACAAAAACCGTCTGATCGGCCGCGGCGGCGATGCGCCGCGGCGACAGACCCG
>NZ_JBFHKV010000437.1:0-6431 GCF_041595215.1 Stieleria sp.
GTCGAATTTCGCACGCACTTCTTCAACCGCCGCAGCCGTGTCGCGATCGAACGTCTTGGCGCGAAGCTGGACGGGGTTTTGCGCAACCACCAGATCTTGTCCGATGGGACGCTGCGAGACACGTGCGTCTATTCGATCCTCGCCAGCGAATGGCCGGCGGTCAAAACGCATTTAACGTTTCTGGTGCAGCAACGCGGCGAATAGTTGCCGCCACTGGATCAACCGAACTCGCGTTTTCGAGCGAATGCTGGGCAGGGCCCGTCGGCTCGCGGCAAACGGCTGATGGTCGTTTGACATCAGCCGGTTCGCGCAAGCGTTGGGGCTGCGACTCCGTTTCTTCTGGCTTGGGCCCGTAGGCTCGCGCCAAACGGCTGATGGTCGTTTGAGCTCGGTACAAACGAAACGACCTCTCCCGAAGGAGAGGTCGCGTGGTGATCAATCGGGGGCGGAAACCGCTTACTCTTGCTCTTGCGTTTCACCAAAAATCAGCATGCCCGAAAAGCTGGGCGCCTTGGCTGAGTTGTAGGTGTAACCGGCTTTGAGCGCTTGCTCGATCCGCATGGAGACTTCATGCAGATGGGCCCGTGAGTAGGCGTCCATTTTCTTTTCGCACTTCTTCAGTCGCATGTCGATCTTCTTCATCAGATCGACCAGCTGCATGCGTGCCAGGTCACCGATCGGCTTGTAAGCCGCCGCGCCATCGTTCTTCTCCAGGATCAGATCGATCAACCGTTGGACATGCTCTTGCTGCAGGTTGCGGCGGAGCGAGCTGATCATCGGCTGGCGATTGCTGCGGTTTTCGGGGCAATCAGATTCGAGTTCCGTCCAGGCGGCATTGCTGATCGTGGTGAGCAAGTCGGGCAGCGTCAACGCATCGTCTTCGGCGGGCAGCCGAAGTTCGTTGTCATAGACGCGACGCAGCGTCGTGGGGCTCATCAACCAGGTCAGCGCGGAAGCTTGCAGGCCGAGCACACGGTCGTGGATCGGCCAGGTCGCTTCACCGGACGTCCCGAAGTGGGCACCGCCATCGAGCCATTGATCAGACGTCATTCGTTCGAGCAACTTGGGCGTCAAGCCGAAGGCACTGTCGTTGAACGTCTGGTCGATCACAAACTGCATCGCTTCACGTTGCTGTTTTGCCGGGACGACGACGACCGGGGGTCGATCGTTCGGATCCCCTTTCTTGTCTCGGTTGACGAACGCTCCGCCGACCCAATTGGCCATCATGCTTGCCGCACGGGTCTGGATCGATAGAGTCAATTCGTAGCCGCGACGTGCCTTGGCCCAGCTGTCACCGTCTTTGACAAACTTGTCCAAGATACGCTCGCGATAGAGCTTGACCAGTTTCATCTGCTCTTGAGCGTAGTCGAGCGGATTGGCGGAGAAGTCGTAGCGGCGGGCGAGCGGATCGGGACCGTTGGTGTCTTCGTCGGTTGCGTATTGCAACTCCGGTTCGACGCAACGTTTGAGGATCGTGGGCAACGCCTTTTCGTCAAAGGTGTAACCGTATTCGATCGCCCAATAGTCGTACGGCCCGATGTCGATCATGGTGTAATCGCCTTGGACGTCGCCGCTTTCATAGCGGAAGTTGATCGGGATGTAGTCCATCACCGAAGCGGTGAAGACTTCTTTGCCCTTGAGTTCTTCGCTATTGATTTTGTCGAGCGGGTGCAGTGCCGAGCCTTTGAAGTTGTGACGCAATCCGAGGGTGTGTCCGACTTCGTGAGCCACCAGGTCGGCCAACAGCGGTCCGACGAACCAGTCCGGCATGCCGTCGAGCATGTCCACCGAATCGTCTTTCTTCTCGTCGTCCTTTTTCTCGTCGTCGTCCTTGTCGTCGTCTTTCTTCTCAGCGTCGTCGTCCTTCTTGTCGTCCTTGTCGTCGTCTTTTTTGTCGGCGTCGTCGTCCTTGTCGTCGGCGTCATCCGCGTCGTCCTTGTCCGATGCTTCGTCGTCCTTTTCTTTCTCGTCGTCCTTCTTGTCTTTCGCGTCGGCCTTGGGTTTGTCTTCCATCATGGCCAGTGCCCAATCCATTCGCGCGACCGCGAGGTCGAGGCTGCGGGCGTTAGCGGCCATGCACATGCCGTTCTTTTGGCTGAGGTGACCGATCAGCCCGTCAAACTCATCGTCGCCGATCAGTGACGAATCGGCGGCGGCCATCGAGAAACCCGCGTAGGGTTTCTGCGCGTCTTGGGCGATCTGTTGACGAACTTGCGCGACCTTTGAGGGGGAGGTCATTCGGACGCGTGGGTCCCAGGACGGGTGCTCGCTGAGCCAAGCCAGCGTTTCCGGGCTGGCCCCTTCCATCGCCAACTTGGGCAGCAGGTCGTCGTAGTTGTAGTTGTAGTAGCGGATCCAGCCGTCGGTCAGAATGATGTCGGCGTCGAGGATCTCACCGGTCATCGGGTGGACGCGGCTGGGGCCGATCGCGGTGCCGATGTCATTGTTCAGCCAACGGATGAAGTTGTAGCGAACGTCTTCGGGGTCCTTTTCCATGTGGGCGCCGCTTTGGGCGTCCTGGTAACGGACTTCGATCGCGTCGACGATGCCGACTTTTTCAAAGGCTTTGTTCCAGTAGTCGACACCGGCGCGGATGAACCGGCGATAGCGGACCGGGGCGGTGTGTTCGACATAGAAAATGATCGGGTCTTTGGGCGGACTGAGCTTCAGTTTCGAATCGCGTTTTTCCAAGTTCCAGCGATTGATGTAGCGAATCCGCGTCTCATCGTCGGTGTACTTGCTGAGGTCGGAGTAGGTGGTGGTGAAGAACCCAACACGCTGGTCCGCCAAACGCGGCTTGAATCCGCTGGACGGATTGGGGACTTCGCTGAAGGAGTAGTGCAGGGTTTGAAAGCGGCCGGCGGCACCGACCGTCTCCAGGGCGACTTCCACGTTGGACGGGAAGACCTTGATCGACTCAATTTTTTTGATTCGCGAATTCGAGATACGGACACTTCGTCCGAAGAAGGTGCTGGCGTTGCCCAACAAGAGCGAGTCCAGATCAATGACCGGACCGCCCGCACTGCCCTTGGCGACGATCGGGATGTCGAGCAGGACTTTGTCGGTGAACAAGCGGGCGACCGATGCCTTGGACTCCGGATCGCCGGTGGCACGGATCGACAGGTTCGGCGCGATCAGGGCGAGCCGATCGTCATACTGCCGCCACTTGACGACCAGTTCCCCGGATTGCAATCCGGCATAGGTGTCACCGCTGCTGACCGTCAGGGCGATGAAGTAGCTTTTGGTCGCGAAATTTTTCGGCAGTTCGGCCAGCAGCTGAGCGTCTTTGGTCCGCTGCCAGACATTGAAGAATCCCTTGCGATTCTCCTGGTCGGAGACTGGGACTTGTTCGTAGCCCTCGGAAACTTTGTCAAAAGTGGGCAATTCAGCCGCTGAAACGCGACGTTCAGCCGCAGATAGAGTCAGCAAAAAAACAAAACCGGCGACGGCGTATTTCATTCCAGGCACTCGAGCATCAGGTGAAAATGGAAACGAAGCAAGCGTAGGTCACGCTTTGGGCGGGGCTGGGGTCGGCGGGCGCCGGCAGGCCGTTATTCGGGCCAGGATTCATCAAGCCAGGGCCATCAGGCACCTGCCGGGGCGCGATCGGGTAGCGGACCGTGAAAAACCCTCTCAGGTCGAACCGGCAAAAGCTGCCCAGACCAAACAATTGATTGTACCGTTTTGAACATGAAGGTGGGATAGTTTTTACGAATCTGCGGCCGAGATCGGTTCTGCCGAGGGCCCGCATTGCGGTCGAAGCCGGAGGGCGTCGTGATCGGTTGGGGGCCGCTGTGGCTTCCAAACGCTTCGCTGTGGCCTCCGAACGCTTCGCTGTGGCTTCCAAACGCTTCGCTGTGGCTTCGACAGGTGTTGCCGGGCGGGCGCGAAAACCGCCCCACGGGCCGCGGGTTCCTACCATGCCAAGGATTGACTGGTTTTGGTTCCCCATCAACAATCCTTGAGACGCACCGGGACAACACGTGGTTCCCGAATTCCAATTACCAGGCATTTCTCACTGCAAGGCCACGATGAATCCGCTCCAACAACAAGACCCCCAAACTTGGGACGCCATCCAGGACGAAGCCCGCCGTCAGCGCGATGGGCTGGAAATGATTGCCAGTGAGAATTACACCAGTTTCGCGGTCATGCAGGCCGCCGGCAGCGTGTTGACCAACAAGTACGCCGAAGGCTACCCCGGTCGCCGCTACTATGGCGGTTGCGAGCACGTCGACGTGGTCGAATCGCTTGCGATCGAGCGGGCCAAGCAGCTGTTCGGTGCCGAGGTGGCCAACGTCCAGCCCCACAGCGGTTCCCAAGCCAACACGGCCGTCTACCTGTCCTGCCTGAAACCCGGCGACAAGGTTTTGGGCCTCGATCTGGCCCAAGGCGGTCACTTGACGCACGGCATGAAGCTGAACATCAGCGGCCAGCTGTACGATTTCCACTCCTACGGCGTGACCCAGGACACGAATCGATTGGATTTTGACCAGATCGCCTCGCTGGCCCGCGAACACAAGCCGAAGCTGATCGTTGCCGGTGCGAGTGCCTACCCCCGCGAAATCCCCCACGACAAGTTCGCCGAGATCGCCGAGGAAGTCGGTGCGCGGCTGATGGTGGACATGGCCCACTACGCCGGATTGGTGGCCGCGAAGATTCACAACAGCCCGGTCGGGTTAGCCGATTATGTCACCACGACGACCCACAAGACGCTGCGTGGCCCCCGCGGCGGCTTGATCCTGTGCAAGGAAGAACACGCCAAACTGATCAATCGAAACGTCTTCCCCGGCACCCAGGGCGGTCCGCTGATGCACGTGATCGCGGGCAAGGCGGTGTGCTTCGCCGAAGCGTTGACCGATGAGTATCGGACGTACGCCCAGGCCGTGGTCGACAACGCCAAAGTCTTGGCCGAAACGCTGATCGCCGCCGGATTGCCGCTGGTCAGCGGCGGCACCGACAACCACCTGATGCTGGTCGATGTCACCTCGGTCGGCCTGGGCGGGAAAGTCGCCGAATCCGTCTTGGACAGCTGCGGGATCACGGTCAATATGAACATGATTCCGTTCGACAAACGCAAGCCGATGGATCCGTCTGGGATTCGAATCGGCACGCCCGCGTTGACCACGCGGGGCATGGGCGCCAACGAAATGCGTCGCATCGGTGCCTGGATCCACAGCGCCCTGTCCAACGCCGAAGACACCGAGCTGCATGCCCGGATCCGCGGTGAAATTCGCGAAATGTGCGAAAGCTTTCCGGTTCCGGCGGATCAAGAGTCCCATGCGACGATCGCTTAGGCAGTCGTCGCGAGCCCGCCGCTGGGCGCCCCCAACCCGTCACTTCCATCGCCCCGACATCCCGCACGCTGACCATGACTGATCCGACCTTGCCGGAGGGAACTCATCGCATCCTGATCGCCGACGACAACGTCGCCAATCGCGAGTTGCTCGAAGCCTACTTGGCCGAGATCGATTGCGAAATCGAAACCTCCGTCGATGGTCAAGACACGCTCGACAAAATCGCCTCCTTCGAGCCCGACGTCGTGCTGTTGGATGTGATGATGCCGAAGCTGAGCGGTTTCGAGGTCTGTAAACAGATCAAAGACAACCCCGACACGTCACGGGTCATGGTCTTGATGGTCACGGCGCTCAACGAGCTGGGCGACATCGAACGCGCCGTCGCCGCGGGGACCGATGACTTCATGAGCAAACCGGTACAAAAGGTCGAGTTGCTCAAGCGTGTCGAGAACATGCTCAAGCTCAAGGGCATGAACGATGAACTGAAGCGATTGCAACAGTACATCCAGGCGATGGAAGACGCCCAGCGGGCTTCGTGAGCTTGGATTGATTGGGCAAGTCGTTCCGTCCTCATCATTCTGCCCCGGATCATTCTGCCTTCTTTTTCGTCGCGACGACGGTCGCGCGAATTGGCCCCGGGTAGCCTTCGATCGTCTTGGATGCGTCTTCTGGGTCCAGAAAATCGGCGAGCGACTGAAAGGTCATCCAGTCCGTTGAACGTTGTTCATTCGTGTCGGTCGGGGTGATGTCAATCGTTTTGATGTCTTCGAAACCAGTCCGACGCAACCAGCGAAACAGCATCTCCAGCGACGGGATGAACCAAACGTTTCGCATCTGCGCGTAGCGGTCTTCCGGCACCAGCACGCTCGGCTGGTCGTCTTCAATGATCAGCGTCTCAAGCACCAGTTTGCCGCCGGGGACCAGGGCACCGGCCAGACTTCTCAAGTGATCGATCGGACTGGTCCGGTGATAGAGCACGCCGGCGGAGAAGACGACGTCGAACGCGCCGAGTTTTTCAGGCAAATCGGTGTCGACCATCGGCAGCACGAAATTGCGACGTGGCCCGGTCTCGTATCGATCGAAAACTTCGAACTGCATCAAGAACCGCAGGATCGGGTCGAGCCCCATCACCATCGA
>NZ_JBFHKV010000438.1:0-6413 GCF_041595215.1 Stieleria sp.
GCAAGCTGAAGCTTACTTCACTAGAGCAGCGCGATCGCTTTGTGGATGGCCTTGGACGTTGCCGCACAGGCTTCGTCGTTGTCCAGCTTGTTGAGGGCTTGATTGAAGGGTTCGGCGCGAACCGGGCCGTCATAACCGACGTCGATCAGCGCCTGCAGGAAAGACTTCACGTCGATCACTCCCGTCGCAGCCGGCAATTCACGTCGGTTGTCGATCTGTTCGTCGACCGCCAGCCCCGCGGGCGCGTCATTCGAATCACAGCCGACGATCTGCTGTGCATTCAACGAGCGAATGTCGTCGGCGGTCTCACCGGCGGTGTACCAGTGCCAGGAATCGAGCACGAACCCCATGTTGTCCACGCCGATGGCCGAATGCAGTTCCGCCGTCTCACGCATGGTGTGAAGGAACGGGAATCGTTTGGAGTTACGCAGCGTCGAGGTGCCGACGTACTCCAGCCCCAATCGCAGCCCGTGGTCTTTTAACACCTTCGCGCACTCGCGGAGACGATCGGCGTGCTGTTTGAAGTTGGCGACGTAGGTCAGTTCGTCGTGGCACGGCGAGATCCAGGTGCCCATCCGGTCGACACCGGCGCGACGCAGCGCCGCGGCCAGAGCGGGCAAGGCGGCGAGATCACTTTTGAATTTCGCTTCGTCCTTGCGAAAATCGACCGGCAGCCCCGACGAGCCCCAAACCAACCCTTTCGCTTTCAAGTCGCCGACCAACGCTTCACTTTCGGCATCAGACAGCTTGGCCAAATCATGGGGTGCCGCGGCGACGGACTCGAAGCCATGTTTTGCCGCCAACTCAATCGCTTCGGTCTGGTTCGCCTTGACACCGATGCTGCCCCAGCGAAGGTCAACGGTGAACTTGCGTTTGGACTCGGACAACGCCCACGCGGGAGAACAGGCCGCCAAGGAGAACGCTCCGGCCGAGGCCGCAATGACATCGCGTCGAGAGAGTTTCATAAATCATCCGCCAATGGAGTGTGTAGGTGGGATCGGCTCGCGCTCACGGTAGGCCGCGCATCGCCTTGGCCTCACCGATGACGACTAGTCTAACATCGATCGACAGGCAGTGGCGGATCGCGAAATCGAACGTGCCTCCTTACACTGGGCAAAAATGCCAACCGGAACGGAAACCACCCATGATACTCATTGCGACCGACGAAGCCGGATACGGGCCCAAACTGGGGCCGCTGGTCGTGTCGGCTTCCGCCTGGAAACTTCCACTCGGGGAGGCCAGCCCGGGCGACCTGCCGGAAGCCTTTGCGGCCGTCGCCAAGCCCGTCACCGTGTCCGGCCGGCGGATCGTCGTCAACGATTCCAAAGCCGTGTTTCAGCCCCAATCGGTCACCAAGAAGTCCGGCGGCTACGGCAAGCTGGAATGCGTGACGTTGGCCGGAGCCCGATGGTGTGGACTGGCCACCGAGCGTTTGAACCTTGTCGATGATCTGGCGGCACACGATCGAGACTCGATCGGTGCGACGCCGTGGCTTGCGGGGTTGATGGAACAGGCGATCGACACGGAATCGGCCAATCCGCTGGTCACGGCCTGGCAATCGGGTCCGGCACAGTTGGCGGGAATGAAAACGCGAGTGATCACCGCCGCCGCCTTCAACCGGTCGTGCCGCGGCGGAGCGAACAAGTCGGACTTGTTGTCACAGAGCACGCTCGAGCTGGTGAAGTCGCTGCTGGACGAGCTTGCGATCGCTCCCGACGAACAGGTCCCCGACGAGCAGGTCCCCTACCAACAGGTCACAGTGTATTGCGACCGGCATGGCGGCCGTCGCTATTACGCCGGCCCCCTGCAAGCGGTCTTCGACGGTACGCTGGTTCGTGTCATCGCAGAATCAAAGGACGAAAGTTATTACGCAGTGCCTTACCGAGGCGGCGAGTTCACGATCCGCTTCACGGTCAAGGGCGATTCCTTCACGCCGGTGGCGTTCTCGTCGATGGTCGCCAAGTACGTCCGGGAAAAGGCGATGGAATCATTCAACGCGTACTTCGCCGACCTTGCCCCCCAACCGCTTCGCCCCACCGCGGGTTACCCCGTCGATGCGGATCGTTTCTTGAAAGACATCGAAGCAATCGTCCGAGAGCAGAACATCGACTTGGCCACGTTGGTGCGTTCGCGGTAGACAGAGGTGATGCACAGCATCAGCTACTCGCTCACCCTCGTCGCCGAAACCCTTCGCCGCCTTGCAGGTTCGCTCGCAGGTGGTTGCGGCAGGTGGTCGCGAACTCGGCCACGGCGGCGGTCCGATAGTCGGGGTAGGTCCAACGATGGTGGACCCATTTTTTGGCCGTGTACGTCAGCGTGATCTCGCCGAACATCCCGTCGCGCAGATAAACGCGATGATCACGATCCTTTGTCGTCGCCAGGACCAGCTTGGCCTGGGTGATGTAGCCGGGATCCAGGTTCAGCGGGCGTTCCGGACCGGACTCCACTGCGGATTTTGCTGCGGCGACCTGCG
Organism: Stieleria sp.; assembly: GCF_041595215.1. Lineage (NCBI taxonomy): Bacteria > Pseudomonadati > Planctomycetota > Planctomycetia > Pirellulales > Pirellulaceae > Stieleria > Stieleria sp. Next base: position 2,474 of record NZ_JBFHKV010000438.1, read on the forward strand.
TTTCCAAGCGGTTGGTCCAATGTTTCCAGTCGGCCAGTTCGGCGGCGTCACAGGGCTGGCGAAATCCGATCAGTTCCTTTTGCAGGTGCTCGCCCATCGATGCGGCGTAGTAACCGCCGGCTTCGAACGGCAGGGGGGCGGATTGATGAAAAATCTCGCCCCAGTGGCTTTCCAATGTCTCGATCGCCCGCCGCCGAATCTGGGCGTCGCCGGAAATCACCGCACAAAACCGAATCACCGGTTCAACGTATAGCACCTCGGCCACAAGTCGTCTCTCGTCTAGAATCTGCGTCCTTACGTTTCGACGCGACGTCTGACGCCGCGTCACCACCGATTGCCCAGAGCATAGCAGAACCATGCATCCTTGGATCGCCGACCGCACCACGACCTTTGACGCCAGCGGGATTCGTAAAGTCTTTGATTTGGCGGCCAAATTAAAAGATCCGATCAATCTGTCGATCGGACAACCGGACTTTGATGTCCCCGAGTCGATCCAGGATGCGGCGATCGATGCGATCCGCGGCGGCAAAAACGCCTACTCGCCGACCCAAGGCATCGGCCCCTTGAGGTCGGCTTTGCAACAAGAAATCGATTCTCGTTACGGCCACGACGACCGTGAGGTGTTCGTCTGCAGCGGAACCAGCGGCGGGCTGATGCTGTCGATGCTTTCGATGATCAATCCGGGCGACGAAGTGATCTACTTGGACCCGTTCTTTGTGATGTACCCGGCGCTGTTGAAGATGTGCGGCGGGGTCGCGGTGCCGATCGATTCGTACCCCAGTTTCCAGCTCGATCCCGACGCGATCGCGGCGGCGGTGACGCCCAGGACGAAGATGATTTTGCTGAACAGCCCGGCCAACCCGACGGGGGGCACGGCGACGGCCGAGCAGCTCGAAGCGGTCGCCCGATTGGCCGCCGAGAAAAACATCGCCTTGATTTCGGACGAGATTTACTCGCGGTTTCACTACGACGACGCCTTCGTTTCACCGGCTCAGTTCAACCCCGACACGATCGTGATCGACGGGTTCAGCAAAAGCCATGCGATGACGGGCTGGCGCGTCGGCTACGTCCATGGTCCCGGCGAAGTGATCGCGACGATGCTGAAGATCCAACAGTACTCGTTCGTCTGCTCGCCCCAGCCGGCCCAGTGGGGCGCGTTGCGGGCGATGGAAGTCAACTTGCAAGGCCACATCGACGACTATCGCAAGAAACGCGATTTGATCTGCGACGGATTGGCCGAGCGATTCGAATTCACGCGTCCCGGCGGCGCGTTTTACCTGTTTCCCAAGGCTCCCGGCGATGCGGGCGGCGAGGCGTTCGTCCACAAGGCGATCGAACGGGGCCTGTTGATCATACCGGGCAAGATTTTCAGCGCCCGGGACAGCCATTTTCGCATCAGCTTCGCGGCGTCGGACGAGACCATCGCCAAGGGCGTCGCGCTGCTGAACCAGTTGGCCGACGAGGCGAATTCGTAACGGGCCGGTGAGTCCTGGGCGAGGCTTCCAGCCTGTCCATGCTGAACCGATTTGATGCGTTCCCGGCGGCTCCGTTCCCAGCGGCCCCCCAGAATTGCGTCCCCTTCCGAGATCCCCGTCTCTGAACGAAACTAGGGGGCAATCCCCTCACCGGCCTGTCGATTGAGTCGATTTTCCGAATTCAACGCGATCACACCATCCCGATCCGTTAGTGAGGGGCGCAGTGTGGCCCCTTGCTGACGCGTGCGGGCTTCAATCGACAGGCCTTCACACCACCGGACTCCCGAACCCCCCATCGAAACAATATGAAATATGTCATCGTAATCCCGGACGGATGCGCGGACGAACCGATCGAGGCGTTGGGAGGCAAAACACCGCTGCAGGCGGCCTCGGTTCCGGCCATGGACCGGATCGCGGCGACCGGGGCCAGTGCCCTGTCCAACAACACGCCGGCACACCTGCCCGCCGGCAGCGAAGTGGCCAATTTGTGCCTGTTCGGCTACGACCCGGACCAGTACTTCACCGGCCGAGCGCCGCTGGAAGCCGCCGCCAGCGGGATCACGCTGGGGAAGCATGATTTTGCCGTCCGCTGCAACCTGGTGACGATCGAAGACCAGGTCATGGTGGACTTCACCGCCGATCACATCAGCACCGAGGAATCTCGGCAATTGCTGGCCGCCGCCGGTGAGGCGTTGCTGGGTTCTGAAGGCGGCCGCTTTGAATTTGTCCCCGGTGTCAGCTACCGGAACTTGTTGATCTACCGCGGCGACGAGAACACGCCGGCGCCGTTTTCGTCGGAGACGCGATCGACGGCGCCCCACGATCTGACCGACCTGTCCGTGACCGATGATTTTCCGCGCGGCCCCGGCAGCGATCTGCTGGTGCGACTGATGAACGGGTCGGCCGATGTGTTCGCCGATCATCCGGTCAACCAGGCCCGACAAGCCGCCGGTAAACGCCCCGCAACCCACGTCTGGCTGTGGGGCTTGGGCGGAGCACCGTCGATGCCCACCTTCGAAGAACGGTTTGGCGTTCGTGGCACGATGATCACGGCAGTCGACCTGTTGCGCGGGATCGCGGCGCTAGCTGGATGGCCGCGGATCGAAGTCGAAGGGGCGACCGGATACCTGGACACCGATTACGCGGCCAAGGGCGCCGCGGCGATCAAGGCACTCGACCAGTACGACTTGGTCTGCGTGCACGTTGAAGCTCCCGACGAGGCGTCCCATGAGGGACGTCACGACGCCAAGATCGAAGCGCTCGAGCAGATCGATCGTCACATCGTCGGACCGCTTGCCGAGGCGCTTGCGGGATACGGCGACCACCGGATTCTGGTCACGCCGGATCACCCGACCTTTTGCAGCACCAAGAAACACACCCACGGCATGGTCCCCTTGGTCATGGCCGGGACGGGAATTGAATCGGATTCGCAAACGACCTACGACGAAATCGCAGCCGCAGCGTCGGGGCGTCGCTTTGACCACGGCTGGGATTTGATGGATGCGTTCATCCGCCGCTAGAGATCACTTCACCGCATTTTTTCTAAACCACACCCCATGTCTCTGATTGTTCAAAAATTCGGCGGGACAAGCGTCGCCGACGTCGAAAAGATCCGCGCCGCGGCGCGCAAAGCCATTCGTGCCCAACGCCAAGGCCATCGAGTTGTGATGGTCGTCAGCGCGATGGGAAAGAACACCGACCGGTTGTTGGAACTGGCTCAAGAAGTCGGCCCCAATCCGCCGGCGCGCGAAATGGACATGTTGCTCAGCACCGGCGAACAGGTCAGCGTCGCCCTGGTCGCCATGGCGATCAACGCGTTGGGCAGCGAAGCGGTCAGTTTGACCGGCGGCCAGATCGGGATGCAGACCGACAGCAGTTTCAGCAAGGCTCGGATCCGTTCGATTTCCACCGAACGCATCGAACGGTTGTTAGACGAAGGCAAGATCGTCGTGGCGGCCGGATTCCAAGGGATCGACAACGACCTGAACATCACCACGCTCGGGCGCGGCGGCAGCGACACGACCGCGGTCGCATTGGCCGCGGTGCTGAAAGCCGACGCCTGTGAAATCTACACCGACGTGGACGGCGTTTACACGACCGACCCGAGACTGCTGCCCGAAGCACGTCGCGTCGATGTGATCAGTTATGACGAGATGCTGGAATTGGCCAGCCTGGGTGCCAGCGTCATGCACAACCGCAGCATCGAATTCGCCAAAAAATTTGGTGTCCCGATTCATGTCCGCAGCAGTTTCTCGGACACCGAAGGAACGATGATCGTCACCGAGCAAGAGTCCGCGACGGCACCGGTCAGCGGAGCCGCAATGACTCCCGACGAGGCCCGTGTGACGATCCTTGGTGTTCCCGATGTCCCCGGCATGAGCCTGCAGATCTTCTCGGCGATCGCGGACAAAAAGATCGCCGTGGACATGGTGGTCCAAAACGTCGGCGACGGGGGCAAAGCAGAC